>JANNFQ010000463.1:0-6108 GCA_031380045.1 Acidimicrobiaceae bacterium | reverse complement strand
CGGCTAGCCTCGAGCGATTTGTCAGCGCGCTTGCGTACCACTGGCTCGTGTTGAGCACCGACGGTCATGCGAAGAACTTCTCAGTGCTGCTCGGCGGCTCGCAGGTGCGGCTCGCTCCGCTCTACGACGTCGCCAGCGCATGCGTCTATCAACGCACCATCCCAGGCGCGCCGGCCACCGGAGAGCCGCGCTCGAGCGGGCTGAAGCTCGCACTGTCGATCGGCGGCCAGTACGAAGCGAACCGCATCAGCGGCGACGACTAGCGTAGGTGCGCCGACGAACTCGGCCTGGACCGCGAGTGGGTCGTGTCGACGGTGACGACCTTGGCCAACGGCCTGCCCGAAGCCGTGCATGCTGCCCGAGCATCGCTCGACGACTCGCTCCCCGACGTCACGAGCAGCCGGCTCGTCGAACTGCTGGAACGACGCGCCACGAGATGCCTCGAGCTCCTGCACGGCAAAGTCGTCGACGCCCGGGACCATTGACAGCCATGTCGGCAGATCACGGATGCTGCCTGCGGCCTGCCCGCTCCGCGAATTGATCGAGGGCAGCCAGAACGTCGACCGCTGCCCACTTCCGGTTGCGGTAGTTGCCGGACACCTTCTTGATGGCCCCGATCGTCTCGAGGGCTTCGATCGCGGTGTTGGCGTTGTGAGGCGCGATGCCGAGCTCACGTTGCACGATCTCCGAGTCCAGCACCGGTTGTCGAAGAACGAGTTCCGCGAGCCGCCAGACGGCAGCATCCTTGCGAGCGGTGATCTTCGACCGCCACTCGTCGCGTACGCCGTGGAGTTCTGCCACGAGCGCTCGGCCGTTGTTGATGGCGCGGAACGACGCGTTGGCGGCGATTGCGACGATTGGCTCGTGGTCGCCAGCCCGATATGCGGTCAACGCGGCGAAGTAGCTCTCGAGGTCTGCGAGCAGTCCGGCCGAGACTGGGACAGTCACGTTTCGGGTCAGCCCCTTTCCCTTGAGGATGCTGTGCACCAGAGCTCGACCGACTCGGCCATTCCCGTCGGGGAACGGGTGAATGGTTTCGAACTGCGCGTGCGCGATGGCTGCTTGTGCGAGAGGCGGAACATTGCCGCGCCGAACAAACCGAATGAGATCGTCGATGGCGGCCGGCACACGCGTGTGGTGCGGCGCGATGAACAAGGCGTCGTGCGGCGAGTAGTCGCCGCCACCGATCCACACCTGTTCGTTTCGCCATTGCCCGGCCAGATCGGGTTGGCTGTCGCCGAGCAGCGCTTGGTGCATGGCAAGGATGGCGTCGCCATCGATGTTGTCCGCAAGCCCGATCGCGGCCTGCATCGCTGCTGTGTTCGCGACGATGATGTTGGCGTTGCGTCGGCTCGGGTCGCCCAGTTCGGCCAGGAAGATGGATCGCGCTGTGGCCGACAGGTTCTCGATCTTGGATGACGCAACAGACTCGGATCGCAACAGCAAGCTGGCGAACGGCGTGATCTCGGCACCGAGCTCCTCGTCGAAACGGGCGATCTCGTTGGCTGCTTCGGTCAGCAGCGTCAGCGTGTCGCCCGAAACGTTCAGGCCCGCGGTCTCGGCGATCTGGGCTGAGACTGCGGCACGGTACGGTCCGCTTCCGGCCAACCGTGCCGCTCGGGGAACGGCAATCCCCTCAGCGAACGTCCAGTCGTGTTCCTCGTAGCCGACCGCACTCCAACTGCTCGGATCTGTGACCACACGTTCATCGTAGTCACAGATCTGTGATATCTGTGATTAAGGGCGCGCGCCGATAGGCCAGTGGAGGAAGCTGCGCCGCCTCGACGAGCATTTAGATTCGCGTCATGTTGACCTGGTCTGTGACGAGGTCAACTCGACGCGTCTCTGCCCCGTTGCCGGGTCTGCTGCGTTCTGGGTGCCAGCGACATCGGTGAGCTGGGGCGACGCGAACGGTCTGGCACCCAGATCATGGACCTCTCCTTCCGGGGTTACTCGTGCCGTCACATTTCGGCCCACTCGAGGCTGCGATCTGGCGAGGGTTTGCTCAGCCCATCGTGTAGTGGATGTCGGCGCCGCAGAACATCAGCTGCGAGCTCGCTCCTATCTCGACCTGGAGGTAGTAACGGTTGGGTAACGTCAACGGTGCCGAGCCGGTGATTGGGGCAGCGGTCGAGATAAACATCCCTCCGCTGTCGGCCAATGTGACGTTGGCTATCTCGGCGTTCGTCGGCGACGAAGGGTCGGACCAGTCGGAGTACCAGAGCCGGACAGTGACCGCACCGCCGGCTGCCGCGTCGTAGTGGTGGAGGTCCATCGAGGTGATCACCGCACCCGCCGGCAGCGGCGCGTCGTACCACACCTCGCCACCGTTCTGTGTGCGTTGGCAGCCGTAATGGAACGTGAATTGCGCTCCCGAGGTCTGCTTGCCCTCGTAGGCGCCGATGGTCAGCGTGCCCCCGGGCGGCGCGAGCAAGGACGCGTCGACGAGGTAGCCGCTGACGTCGGCGACCAGGTCGACGCTGCCGGCGAGGTTGTATAGGTCGATCTTGCCGCCGGCGCCCAACGCCATCGTCACCGTGTTAGCGATCGCCTCAGCACCGCCGGGGTTCAGGATCGAGGTCGTCGCTCGTGGGGTGCCGGTCGGCGTGGCGGTGATGAACGTCGGCACGGTGGCGTTGACCGCGGTCAGCGTCACGATCACGCCGGTGGCGTTCACCGGCACACCGCCGACACCGGTGACCTGCACCGTGATCGACGAGTTCGCCTGCACCTTGGCGATCGCGGGCACTCCGAGCGCTTCGCGGGTGTCCAAGATCCGAGCGGGATCGGTGGTGATCACCTGCGACGGGGCGGATGGCCCTGCTGTCATCGCTGTCTGGACCCCGAACGCGACGGTGACTAGCGCTGCGACGGCAATGAATCTGGCGGACGTTCGGGGGAAGTTCATGGACGACATCTCCTGCGGTATGGGTGTTCCCTGGAGGGCGTGACTTTGCAGCGACACCGGGAAATTGATGTCGAGCGGAGCCTAGGTGTGCTCGACGGCAACGTTGTCCTGCAATGTGTTGAGGGTTGCGGCTGGGGTTTGAACCCGTCCGGCGGATTGCACGGGTCCTCCCTCGATCCCTAGGAGGATTCGTCATGCCGAAATTGTTGAGGCTCACGCCTGAGTTCAAGGCGCAGCCGGTGCGGCTCGGGTTCGAGTCGATGGAGCCGACGGAGTCACGTAAGTGACCGACTCAAACACAGATCGGTCAGGTCCAGAATGCGGCTTGGTTGCAGGCCTTGTCGTCGGTGTGCCGACGATGACGATGACTACAATTTTGGCATGCATGCTCTCCAGATCAGGCGTGGCCTTGCGGCGGTCGACAACTGGAAGCGCGAGATGGCAGTCACCTTCACCGCAGACGAGATCGCCGAGGTCGACGCACTGCTCCACGCTGCGGGCGTCGGCACTGACTACGAGGCCGGGGTCATCGGCAGTTGAGCTGACCCGCCATCGGGCATGATCTGGACCGTGACCTTGGCGACGTGGATCGATCAGCGCCGGGTTCGCCTCGGTGACGTCGACCCCAGCGGCCGAGCTTGGCTCGATGCAGTTGCCGGCTTCGTGCAGGACGCAGCGGCCGACCACTCTGACCACAACGGCTACGCCGGCACCACCTGGGTCGTGCGACGGCTGGTGATGCATTGCACGCGCCTGCCCCGGCACCGCGACGTGATGACTGTCGCGACGTGGTGCTCGGGGGTCGGGCCCCGGTGGGCCGAACGCACGACGACGCTGACCGTGGACGGCGTCGTGGGCGTCGAGGCCGTGGCCGTGTGGGTGCACCTCGACCCGTCGACCGGTGCGCCAGCAGCGCTGCCGGTGGGTTTTCACGACGTGTACGGATCGACGATCACGAACTCGAAGGTGCGCGTCCGGTTGGAGCACGGCGATCCACCCGACACGACGCACGACGGCGCGGAGCGGTTCGCGTGGCAAGTGCGTCGCGCCGATCTCGACCTGCTCGGCCACGTGAACAACGCGCGCTACTGGTCGGCGGTCGAGGAGGTGATGGCGGCGCGCTTGTTGGCGCCCGAACCCTTGATGGCGACGATCGAGTTCCGCCGAGGCCTCGACCACGAAGCGGCCACCGTGGTCCATGTCGAGCGTCCCGACGGCGGTGCCGACGTATGGGTGCTGGACGCCCTCGGCCAACCCGCCGCGTCCATCAGGTTGGTGCCGATGTGACTCGGGGGTCGAGTGCTGGCCAGCCTTGCTGACGGTGAACGTCGAGGCGGCGGCGAACCTCAGCGCGTGAGCTGGCTGACCCTTTGGTGAGAGATGCCCACGAGCTCGGCGACGTCCCGGGTGCTCAACCCGTTCCCGCGAAGGACTTGCACGGCCTCGGCCGTTGAAACCGCGGCCTCGGCCGTGGCACGCTCTGCCGCTGCCCTCGCTGCCTTCGCGTGTTCGGCAAGCTCAGAACCGGCGACCTTGACCTGGAGCACGATGTCGCCCGTGGCGATCGAACGGCCCGTCATGAGTTCGACGACCTCTTTCACGCGATCCGTGAGCTGGTCGAGTCGCTTGGCGAACGTGGCGCCACCGCATTCCGGAATCGCCACCCAGTTGTGGCCGTCGTGCTGCACTTTTGCGATCATTTCTGTAACTCCTTCTCCAACCACTTCGGTCCGAACTCTGCTTCGAACACGCTCTGAATGTTGCGTAGCAGACCCGGGCTCTGCGCGGCTTCGCCGCCAACGATGGTGTCTGACAAACCTCCGGGCGTCGTCCACTTCTCGTGCGAGCCCTTCGCGTCGGTCTTCACGCATCCCATTGCCTTGAGGATCTTGCGTACCTTCTTCGTGTCGACCGGCTTCAAGACGTCAGTCTACACGCTTGCCACGTCAAGTCTAATGACTAGACATTGCGGGCTGAAACGGGAGAGGCCACAGACTCCGACCAGCGTTCAGGCTCAACGACCCACCGCCTCGAGCTTCCGGGCCGAGCAACGATGATTGCCCGCAGAACGTTGTCGGTCAGATGAAGGCCGGGGTGAACGGGTCGGCCAGTGATTTCGACAGCCAACGACGTTGGATCAGTTCGACCTCGAAGGGCTTGATGCCGGTGATGCGCGACTTCGATTCGAAGTGGTACAGCACGGCGGCAGGTTCGTAGACGATGTCGTAGCCCGCGTGGCGCAACTTCATGCAGTAGTCGACGTCGTTGTAGTTGCCGGGCAGCAACGTGGTGAAGCCACCCACCTCGTCGTACACCGCGGCGGGGGTCAGCATGCACGCCGCGGTCACACCGGCGACCGAGCGACGTTGGAGCAACAGACCGTCTCGGCCTGGCGTGTCGCCGGGCAGACCGAACGCCACGTGCCCCAGCAACGTGCGATACGTATGGCCGGCGTGCTGCAGCGTGCCGTCTTCGAACAGCAGACGGGCGCCGACCGCGCCGATTCCCGGCACGTTCACCGCGTCCAGCATCAACTGCAGCCAACCGTCGGTGGTCGCCTCGGTGTCGTCGTTCAGCAGCAGCAGGTGCGTGCCGGTCGCGTGCGCCGCGCCCAGGTTGACGGTGGCCGAGAAGTTGAACTCGGCGTCGTACCGGACGCATCTGACGCACGGATCCAGCGCGCACAGTTCGTCGGCGATGGCGGGGGGCATGTCGCGGCCGGCGACGATGACGATCTCGCGGGTGATGGACGACGTGGTTGCCAGCACGGATCGGACAGCCTCGACGACGAACACTCGGCGCTGGCCGCGGACCTCGCCGGACGTGCCGATGCTCGGGATCACCACGCTGACCTCGACGGGCATCGGGCTCAGGAACCCTTGCGCGAAATGCGGGCGCCGGCCGAGACCACCCGACGCGAGATCTGCTGCCAACGAGGCTGAGCCTTCAACGCATCGATCTGTCGCGCCAACGCATCACGCTCGGTCATGAGTTGCGACACGTTCTGGGCAAGACGTTCGTTGCGCGCTCGCAGATCGACGATCTCGTCGTCGCGTGCCGTCAGAGCGACACGCGTCTCGTTCAGTTCGGCGTCCAGCCCGATCGCTGCATCGCGCTGCGCCCACCGTGCCAGCTTCTCGTCGACACCCTCACTCATGGTGATTCACACGCGCATCGACAGCCTGCACCCGCGCGACCAG
>JANNFQ010000412.1:0-3118 GCA_031380045.1 Acidimicrobiaceae bacterium | reverse complement strand
GAACGGCGCTGAGCCCAGCCGCAGGCCAGCAGTCGCCTATCCTTCCGTCATGACGGGGGGACGGAGCCTCCGACGCGCGGCCGCCGTGGTGTGTCCGGTGATGTTGATGATCGCCAGCTGCTCGAGCGCCAACGGCTCGGGTTCGTTCGATGTACTCGACGACTACGTCGAGCATGTCAATGCAAAGGACGTCGATGGGGCGATGGAGCTTCGGTGCTCCGACGGTCGAGTGGAGACTGCCGACTGGGAGCAGCTCCTGAACGAGATAGGTCGCTTGGAGGCCAGCGCCGGTCAACCGTTCGAGATCGTCGATGTCGCAGAGGTGCACGATGCTCGCCTTCTGCCGATAGCGGGGAACCCGTTGCGAGAGATCCGGTTCCGACTGCACACCCAGGACGGCAACTCGCGGCCGATCCATGTGGTGACCGTCATCGAGGATGGCCGCGAGCGGCTGTGCGGTTACAGCGTCGAGGAGTCGTTCCACGTTCGTGACCGGCTGGGACGGACCACGATCGAATCCGGCGAAGGCCGCATCGCCGATCTGCAGAGCACCGTGGAGGCCGTCGAGCAGACCTTCACCGGGGCTGTCGCACATCGACCCTCTCGTCGCAGTGTTCGACGATGTAGTGGTGTGGGTCGCGGTCAGCCCGGTCTCGGCGACTGACGAACCAACCCTGGTCGGGTCAGTCGCAGTGGCCATGGCACCGTGAGTCGTTGGTCGGCGGCGATCAGTCCGCTGCGATCGGAGCTGGCTCGAGGATCATCGTCCTCGGATGTCCATCCAGGCCCGGGGCGTTCGCCGGCGAGCTCCAGACCTGTGTCTCAAGGAACGCCTTGAACGACCCAGCACTCTCGGCCGAGTCGAAGTCCAACGCCACGACGATGTAGTGCGGTTCATCCACTGGCCGCATGATGCGTTCGGCGGTGACTCCGGCATTACGGCGCACCTCGGCGAATCGGCCGAACGCCGTCCGCCAGGTCGCGAAGTCGGTAATGGGATGTTCGATGTGCAGGGTGACCATGTTTCGACGGTACGGCCCGTGGGTGGGGGCGCCCATCCCAGATACCTGGGTTCTCGGCGGTTCTAGGCTTCGGCAGTGTCGATTCGCGATCGCGTCCATCGGGTCACTGCCCGGGGTCTCGATTGTCGGGCCTTGCGGGCGCTCGTGCTCGACGAGATACGCAAGGAGGCGCCCTTCGACTGGTACGTGTGGCTGCTGACCGACCCCGAGACCGGTGTTGGCTCGGCGCCATTGGCCGACGTTCCGTCGTTGGGCGACCTGCCGACGCTCATCCGACTCAAGTACCTGACGCCCGTCAATCGATGGTCCGAGTTGCCCTCGAACTCCGCGACCACATTGCAGCACGCGACCAAGGGAGATCGGTCCACGAGCCTGATCTGGCGCCAGCTACTGGCCGGGTACGGCGTCGATGATGTCCTGTCGATCGTGTTCCGCGATCAGTACGGGTGCTGGGGCTTCCTCGACCTGTGGCGTCTGCACGGATCGTTCTCGACCGACGAATGTGCGGTGGTCGATCAGGTCGCGATGGCACTCAACCCGAGCCTTCGCACGTGCCTGGCGCCGGCCTTCGCGAACGGTGCGGGGATGCTTGTGTGCTGCGACGGGCCCGCTGTGTTGCTGCTGTCCGGCCAGCTTCGTCTGCTGACGCAAACCCCGCAGACCGAGGCCTTCCTTCGTGCGCTGCTACCGACGCCGGCCGACCGTTCGCCCGTTCCTGCGGCGGCCTACAACGTGGCCGCACAACTCTTGGCACGCGAATCAGGTGTCGACGCACATCAGCCCTCGGCTCGGGTGCACTTGCGAGACGGCATCTGGGTGACGCTGCGCGCCGCTCGGATCGATGAGACGTCGTCCAACGCAGGGGCGTCGATTGCAGTCAGCATCGAGCTGACCGCCCCCTCGCACCGCACGGCGCTCTACTCGCGAGTGCTTGGGTTCAGCGAGAGAGAGTCCGAGCTGTTGCAGCATCTTGTCGGCGGTTGCGACACACGAGAACTTGCGGATCGGCTGTTCGTCTCGCAGCACACCGTGCAGGACCATCTGAAGTCGATCTTCGACAAGGCGGGGGTGAACAGCCGCCGTCTGTTGATTGCACGTGCCACCGGTTCCGCGTCGGACACCAGCCGCGGCAACACGGTGACGTGACCGAACTTCGCGACCTGCTGGCCCAGACCGCCGAATTGATCGCCGACTTCCGCCAGACGGCGCCACAACGTCCGGTTGTACCGAACGTTGATCTCGATCCTGTCCGCGTGGCGCCGGGCGACCCGCCGGGTGCACCGACACCCGGCTGCTGCAGTCGTGGAAGAGGTTGCAGGTGCATGGTTGCAGAACCTGATGGGCATCCCCAGCAGTGCGTCGTTCGGGTTCGTCACGGGCGGCTGCTGGGTCCGGGCGCCCGCGTAGTCGAGCCGGTCGCGACCGATGCCAACGGAGCGATCGTCGTCGAAGAACCCGGCCGAACACTGGCCGCCCAGCCGGCGGGCCCCACCATCGTGTGCCTGCAGGCGCTGTTCACGTTGCCGCGCGTCGACCAGCCACCTCGTGCGCGGAGTGGAACTGGCCGACTCGTGGGCGGCCGACGGCCACAAGTGGCTCAATGTTCCCTACGACTGTGGCTATGTGTTCTGCGCACATCCCGACGCACACGCCGCCGCGCTGTCGTACTCTGCCGCGTATCTCACCGGTCAGGGCAAACCCGGTGTTCGCTCGCCGGGTGAGTTCGTGCTGGAGTTGTCACGCCGGGCCCGAGGTTTCGCCACCTATGCAGCGCTGCGCCAGTTGGGCCGAAGCGGCATTGCCGATCTGGTCGACCGGTGTTGCCGGTTGGCGCGACGCTTCGCCGATCAACTGGCGTCGATCGACGGAGTCACCGTGCTGAACGATGTCGTCTTGGACCAGGTGCTGGTGCAGTTCTGTGACGACGGCCGCAGGGGCGCGGCACCGCCGGGTCGCCGCGTGTAGCTGGCGACGTACTCTTGGCCCGTCAGGTGGGCGATCCGCTGCATCAGTTGGTCGGTCAAGGTTCTGGCAGCCAACTTTCGTCCGGCGCCGCCATGAAGCGAGGGCGTCAACGGTGTGCCGATCGTGATCGA
>JANNFQ010000379.1:0-2006 GCA_031380045.1 Acidimicrobiaceae bacterium | reverse complement strand
GATCATCTCTCGCGAGCTGGGGATTCCCGCTGTGCTCAGCGTGCCCGGCATCACCGCTGTCGCCGACGGCACCATGTTGCACGTCGACGGAACCAACGGAACCGTCCGCGTCGGATCGTTGGCACCCTCACCCGCCACGTGACGACATCGTCACGAGACCAGCAGCGGCATCACCTTCGTCGCGACATCGCGCAGCACCTGTTCTCGCGATGCCAACGACGGCAGGATCGTGACCTGGCTCAGGCCTGCCGATTCCAGCGTACGCAAGCGCGTGGCGAGTTGATCCGCCGTGCCGATCAGGCAGGTGGCCTCCAGCAGTTCGGGCGTGATGAAGGGCTCGTCGTCCTCGGCCACCCAGCAGTTGTGACCGTCGTGCACGCGCAGATGGCGACGCTCTTCCGGCACTGCTTGCACCGAGGCGAGGTAGCCGGGCCAGACGTCGGCGAGGAAGGGCGGTGGCTGCCGCCCGTACTGGCTCCACTGCTCGTAGGTGTAGTGCAGCGCCGCTGCCGCGAATGCCCCGGCCTGATCCATGACGCGTGCGCTGTCGGAGCGCTCGCCGGGCTCCAGCACCACCATCGTGGTCAATGTGGCCGTCAAGAACGTCGACTCGTCCAGCTCGCGTCCGACCGTTCGCGCCGCGTCGTGCAGACGCGACCATGTTGCGCGCATCGCTTCGGGGAGCGGGGGGATCGATGCGATCAGCCCGTCGCCGTGCTTGGCCGCGACCGCCATCGCCTTCGGCCCGAATGCCGACACGTACATCGGGATGCGCGGCTGGAACGCCACGAAGTCGTTGTTCGGCATGAGGTGGCGAGTGAGCGCTTCCTTGCCTCGCCACTGGACCAACGTCTCGGCGCCGTCCATCAGCGAGCGCAACTCGGCCAGATAGCGATCGAACTCGGCCACACCGATCGGCCGATGACCCATGATGCGCATGGCCGTGTTTCCGGTGCCCACGCCACAGAACACACGTCCGGGCGCCAGCCGGTTGATGGTCGCGTGCGCTGCGGCGGTGACCGCTGTGGGACGAGTGCCGGCAACCGCAACACCCGTTCCGATCTTGATGTGCGACGTGCGATCGGCCAGCAACGCGAGTACCGCGTAGCAGTCGGACCAGATCATCTGGCTGTCGGCCATCCAAAGATGACTGAACCCCAGTTCCTCGGCAAGCACTCCGTAGCCGATGTCGGCGATGTCCGATGCGACACATACGCCGATGTCCATCAGTAGATGCTAGAGATCGTCGGGATCGCAGTTGTCAGCGTGCGGCTGGGTGAGACGTCATGGCGTCGGTGCGGTCGAGTTCGGTGATGAAGTGCGATGCTGGTCGCACGGCTCGTCCGGCCGGCAGCCGCCACCGGTCCGTGACCTGAACGACAACTTGACGGGCCACAAAGGCACGCAACTCGTGCTCGCTTCGGTGCCTGGGAGCGACCCCGGCGACATTCGTCGTTTCCTCGAGGGCATCCGGGCAATCAGGCGAACCGTGACTGTGTGCCTCGGCCAGCCGATCGCCGAGCTGTTGCGACCGTTCTCCACGCTGTCGCCCGGCGACCTCACCAGCGCTTGTCGCTCATCGAGGCCGCCATCGCCAGCTGACGAGACGACTGTGGATTCGGTCGGCACGCCGTCGCAGCGCACCCGAGCGGTACGGGGCGGTGCCCGTTGGGACGTTCGACCCTGGCACGCGGCCGTCGTGTCCAGCATCGTGTCGGGGTGGACATCCGTTCAGCCGACTGCGCGCTCCCTGGCCAAACCCGCTGAGACGCACGATGCCCGCCGACACCCTGACGCCCGACAAGACCCACCGCGAGTTCTCGCTGAACGATGTGCGCGCCGCCATTCCCGAGTCGTGCTACGGCCGGTCGACGGGGCGTGCAGTCACGGTCATCCTGGCAGCGTTGGCGGTCTACGCGTTGCCGCTCGCGGCGCTGGCCGCAACCGATCGCTGGTGGGTACTGATGAGCTGTTGGCCATTGGCGGGCTTCGGGGTGGCCGGCTTG
>JANNFQ010000385.1:0-6755 GCA_031380045.1 Acidimicrobiaceae bacterium | reverse complement strand
GACCTTCGTATGGCGCTGCACGCCAAACGCTACTTCGACGTCGTCGGTCACTACGGCCGAGCCGACGTGCTCGCGCCGGACCACCCAGCCCTCCTTCCCTGATCGCGCACCACAACAGGCAAACCGCCCGGTCGACCGCCGTCCCGACGTGCCGGCAGGAGACACAGAACGCGCAGCACAGAACGACGGCTGACTCAACTCACGCAGGGCGCACCGAACGGCACGCCCGCGTGCGAGTTGCCCTCGCGCTTCTCGACTACGGCTCAGACGCTTGCCCGCCCAAGCGGACAAGGATGGCCTAGTGACGTGCGCGCTCTGTCGTTGCGATTCGGCAGCGTCACCGAACGGTTGGTCGACGGCGGGGCCGACGGGCGAAACACGACCGCTGCGGTCGTTGCGATGACGAGTTCGCGGTTGACCTGTATTGGGCGGTGGTCGCCGAGCAGGGCGGCCTACGACCTCACGCTCGACGCCCGAACCGCTGGCAGCCCCACCGAGTGGAACGCTGCGAACAGGGTGTGGACGCAGCCCGGTCTGGTGTTGCGTGACGAGTACCTCGACGTGCTCACCGGTGCGTACGGGTCACCGCTGGCCGAGGTCGACTTCGGGACCCCACCAGGAGCCGCCCGTGAGCTGATCAACGGTTGGATCGCCGATGAGACCTCTGGGCTGATCCCGGAACTGTTCCCGGACCGCTCGTTCGACGCGAGCACACGTATGGTGCTCGTGAACGCGGTCGCGATGGACGCGCCGTGGGAGTTCCCGTTCGACCCGGCTGCGACGGGGCCCGGTCCGTTCACACTCATTGACGGCACCAGTGCCAACGTGCCGATGATGCACTACGACGAATACTTGCCATCGCTGTGGACCGAGAACCTCCAAGCAGTCGAACTGCCCTACGGGGGCGGTGCGCTCTCGATGGTCGTGATCGCCCCCACCGACCTGGCCGCGTTCGAAGCCGACCTCACTGCCGAGTCTGTCGCTGCGGTGATCGACCAGATCCAGGACGGGGGCATTCACCTGTCGATGCCGAAGTGGACCGCACGCACACACGCCCAGTTGAACGACACGCTGTCGACACTCGGGATGCCCACCGCGTTCAGCGGTTCATCGGCCGCGTCACCGACCCGAGAACCGCACCCTGACACGTTTCGGTTCGCGTGTACGCACGACCGCTAGATTCCGGACGCCGTTGAGCCAACGAGGACTACGCCAGCAATCGCCAACATCCAGCGTGGCGGGCGGCGTCACGAGCACGTCCAGCCCGACCAGCGCGAGAGCGTCGACGGCCTCGAGACGCGCACAGAACGACGACCCGAAAGCCATGTACGGATCGCCCAGATCGCGGCGCTTATGCATCGTCGTGGAGTCCCTGTGAGCAAAGGAGAACAGCGTCCACGTGAACTCCGAGAAAGCCTGGGTGCTCGGTGGCGTTTCGCGGGCGGGAGTCGATCAAGATCATGCTGGGTTGGCCGTCGGCCTCGAACCCGCCGACGCCATTGCACTGCTCGACCGGTACCCACCCGGGCGTCGCGATCCCGCCTCGGGCCGTTCGTCAAGGCGGCACGCACCATGCGCGACCGGCGCGGCATCATCGTCAACGCGATCAACGAATGGATCGGCAACGGCCGAGTTGAGGGCAACATCACCAAGGCTCGCCTGATCATCCGCCGCAGCTACGGCTTCCACTCAGCAACCGCCGCGCTCGCCCTCGTCATGCTCGCCTGCGGACCAATCAACCTCACCTTCCCACACGAACAACCCCCTCAACGAGCGGCATGACCCACATCACCGTCCAGGAGAGCCGAAAATCCGGGCTCAGCGAGCGACCCCACCACAATTCTCATCCACCAAGGTGCCCCCGCCAGGGGGCATCCGCGCCTCCGTGGAGAAATCCAAACCAGAACACGGGGTCAGTCCTGGAGCACAGCCTTGTCGAGGAACCCACGCCGGAGGTGGACAAGTCGACAGGCGCTTCGAGCGTCGCCGAACCAACCAACTCCGACCCGGCCCCGCAATCGCAACGCGTCGCGACGTCAGCCCAGGTCTTGTTCGACCGAGAACTCGACGTTGTTGCCGTCGGGATCGGTGACGACGCAGATGTAGCCGACGACTTCGTTGCGATACATGGGGCCCAGCAGCAAGCAGCCGTCTTCCTTGGCCATTGACGCGATGTGGTCGACCTCGTCACGCGAGTTCAGCGAGATGCCCAGGTGCGAGATGGACCGCAGGAAGCCGTACTCCTCTTTGATGTCGCCGGTGATCTTCGTGGGCAACTTGCCGCAGATCAACACGATCACGAAGCGCGCCGAACCCTCGGTCGTCACGTCGCGCTCGTTGGCCAGCCACGCCGTGCGCAAGTCGGTCTCGGGGTCGTGACGCTCGTGGATGTTGGCCAGCGTCGTGTACTTCGCATAGAACGCCAGGGTCGCGTCCAGGTCGCGAACCGGCAGGGCGATGTGGGTCAGCAGGCTGGGCGGTACAGCGGTTCCAGGCATGGCCCACATCCTAGATCCGCTATGGTCTGACCATCAGACCAGACGTCACCATCAGTGCGATCTCCTCGTTCCCGGTCACGCTGGGCGAGGGTCGCGAGACGATGTCGTTCTTCTTCGTCCGCGTCGACACCGATCAGGGTGCGGTCGGTTACGGCGAGGCGTGCGACAGCTACGGCTGCTCGTACGCGTCGGTCCTGCGGACCATCGTCGACGACGTGCTGGCCCCGCTGCTGGTCGGTCAACCACTGGTTGCTGTGGAACCACTGGCCGACCGGATGCGTCTGTTCACGAGGCGTCGGCTCGGCGACCAATGGGTGGCAGTGCACGCTCGCAGCGCGCTGGAACTGGCGCTGTGGGACATCGTCGGCAAGGTCGCCGGTCGTTCGGTCGCATCGCTCATCGGGCAGGTTCGCGATCGGGTCGAGGTGTATGCCTCGACCGTGTTCCTGGAAGAGCAATCGGCCGAGGGCCACGTACAGCTGCTGGCACCGCTGCTGCAGCGCGGGGTGACCAAGGTGAAGATGCGCGTCGGCCCCGACTGGCAGGCCGACCTGGGCACGCTGGCCGAGGTGCGATCGCTGCTGGGCCCACGCATTCAACTGATGATCGATGGCAGCGAGATCTTCACGCTGCCCACCGCGCAACGAGTGGCCGGCATGCTGCACGACCTGGATGTGCAGTGGTTCGAAGAGCCGTTACCTCAGGGCAATCGGGCGGGCATCGAATCATTGGCGCGCACGTCGCCCGTGCCCATCGCGTACGGCGAGCATCTGTTCGGAGCCGACGATGCCATCGACGCCATGCGCCGCGAACAGCTGCACGTGCTGCAGCCCGATGCGTCGACGTGCGGCGGGTTGTCCGAGGCTCGGCGCATGGCCCAGGCAGCCGTGCCGTTCGGCGTTCGGGTGGTGCCGCACGTGTGCGCCGGCCCGGTGTCGCTGGCCGCCAACCTGCACCTTGCCGCGACGGTTCCCGCCATCCGGCTGATCGAGTACCCACCCAGCTTGGCCGGCTCGTGGGCGACGTTCGGCGATCTGCACTTCGGGCCCGACGCCATCATCGACGGCACGCTGGCGGTGCCCACCGGCGCCGGCCTGGGCGTGCAACTCGATGAAGCTTCGGTTTCCACTCACCCCTACCGACCCCCCGGCGCCCGCGTCGCAGGTACGGTCGGCGGCTTGCCCGACCGCTTCGTCGGCGACCGCTGAGACGCAACAGAAAGGACCCCACATGACCAACCAGCAAACGGTGGACTTCGACGGACCGATCGGTCCCAGCATGTCCGAATTCAGCGCCGAGTACATGACGTACGTCGAGTCCCACCTCGACGAAGACCTGACGCATGTGGCCGACCGCATCCTGGCCCTGTTGCGTTCGATGCAGTCGCTGACGCAGGGCTTCGCCATCGACCAGCTGCAGCACAGTCTGCAGACCGCCACTCGCGCCGAACGCGGCGGTGCCGACCTGGACATGATCGTCGCATCGTTGTGTCACGACATCGGCAAGACGATCAGCAACGCCAACCATCCCGCGATTGCGGCCGAGATGATCAGGCCATGGGTCTCGCCCGAGGCGTACTGGGTCGTGAAAGTGCATCAAGACTTCCAAGGCCTGCACTACTACGCACGCATGGGTCTGGACCCGATGATGCGCAGCAAGCACCAGGGCCACCCGGCGTACGACCTGGCCGCCAAGTTCGCCGACGACTGGGACCAGACCGCGTTCGATCCTCACTACGACACGTTGCCGCTCGAGCACTTCGAGCCCTTGGTGCGCCAGGTGTTCGGCCGCCCGCCGCGCCGCGGCGACACCTGACTTCCGGCGATGCCCCTGATCATCGCCAACGGCGACGTGGTCACCATGAACCCGTCACGCGATGTGCTGATCGGGGGGTCGGTGCTGGTCGACGGCTCGGCCATCGCTGCTGTCGGATCCACATCGGCGTTGCAGGCGGCCCATCCCGACGCAACAGTGGTGGATGCCACTGGCTGCGTGGTCACGCCAGGCATGATCAACGCCCATCAGCACCTCACGGGTGGGCCACTGGCTCGCAGTTGCGTGCCCGATCTGCTGGCCCCGGGCGAGTCGATCTTCGCGTGGTCGGTGCCCATTCACGCAGCGCACTCACCCGACGACGACGAGATGTCGGCGGCACTGTGTGCTGTCGAGTGCCTGCAGAACGGCGTGACGACCGTGATCGAGGCAGGCACGGTGGCTCACCCCGATCGAGTGGTGAAGGGCCTGCAGTCCGTTGGCATCCGCGGCACCATCGGCACGTGGGGTTGGGACATCGAGGTCGGTCCGTTTGCGGCCCCGTTCGACGAGGTGCTGGATCGTCAGCGCGCCGTACTATCGGCGCACCCTCGTGGTGGCCTGATCGAAGGATGGGTCACGCTGGTCGGCCACGATCTGGCTTCGGACGATCTGTTGGCGGGTGCGTCCGAGCTGGCCCGGAAGGCAGGGGTCAACATGACGATGCACCTCTCACCCACGTCATCTGACCCCGAGAGGTACCTGGCCCGCACCGGGCGCCGGCCTGTGGTGCACCTCCATCATCTGGGTGTGCTGGGGCCGCATCTGTTGCTGGCCCACGGCGTGTGGTTCGACGACGACGAGATCGACTTGGTGCTGTCGTCGCGCACGGCCATTGCGTACTGCCCATGGGCGTATCTCCGTCTCGGCCAAGGGGTCACTCGCGCCGGTCGCCACGCCGAGATCGTCGAGCGCGGTGGCCGGGTTGCGTTGGGTTGCGACGCGTCGAACGCGGGCGACGTGACCGACATCTTGCGCGCAGCGGCGGCAGCCGCCGGCATCGCTCGCGACACCCGCATCGACCCGACGCGCTTCGGTGCACACGAAGCCTTCGAGCTTGCGACCATCGGCGGCGCCGAGGCCATCGGGATGGCCGACCGCGTCGGCTCGCTGGAGCCCGGCAAGCAGGCCGATGTCGTCATCCATCGCGCCAGCGGTTGGGGTTGGGCGCCACGCGGTGACGTCGGTCTGCAACTGGTGTGGGGCACCGACGGGCGGTCGGTTCGCGACGTGTTCGTGGCCGGTCGTCCGGTGGTCCGCGACGGTCGGTGCATCACCATCGACACCGAAGCACTGTGGCGCGAGGCCGAGGCCGCCCAACAGTCGCTGCTGCAGCGGGCCGGCATCACGGTGCCGCATCGCTGGCCGCAGATCGACGCCCACTGAGCCCGATCATGAGCGCCGATTCGCCATACCCCGAGATGAAGAAGCGCCACACCATGGCGCGCACGGGCCGGCCGTGGCGCGACTTCAAGCCGCCGCCCAGCGGGCCGGTGTGGGCGATCATTCAGGGCGTCGGGTCGTACTGGACGCTGGTTGCGGCCGTCGACTTGGGTGTGTTTGATGCGGTCCAGCAGTTGGGGCCGACCACCATCGAACCGCTGGCGTCGCGGCTGCACGCGTCTGCGCCTCACCTCCAACACCTGTGCGATGCGCTGGTGAGCTTCGGGTTCCTCGATCAGGTCGACGAGGTCTACGAGCTGACCGAAACGGCCGAGCGCTACCTGTGCACCGACGGTGCCGCATCGATGGCCGCGCTGGTGCGGGTTGCGCCGGGCCCGTTGCACAACTGGGAGCGGCTGGCCGACACTGTGCGCACCGGCGTGGTGGCATCGCCCATCGAACACGATGCAGCCGCGTTTTACGGGCCGCTCGTCACGGCGACGTTCGCGACACAGCTTCGTGCCGCCGGTCGGTTGGGATTGCGGCTCGGGTGGGCACGGCGGCCAGGGCTGCGGGTTTTGGACCTGGGCGCGGGACGCGCGCCGTGGGCGATCGCCGTGCTCGAGCAGTCCGTCGGCAGCACCGCTGTGGTCAACGATCAGCTCGGGGTCGTCGAGCTGGCAGCGCAGACCGTGTCGGAACGCGGGCTGGGCGGCCGCGTCCAGATCGTGCCCGGCGACTTCCGCACGATCGACATCGAGCCGATCGCGTTCGACATCGTCGTGTTGGGCCATGTGTGCCGCACCGAAGGCGACGACGGCGCCCAAACGCTGGTGCATCGGGCGTTCGATGCACTGCGTCCCGGCGGCCAGGTGCTGATCGCCGACTACTTCGCCGACGACCACCGCACCTCGCAGCCGTTCGGCGTGCAGATGGGTCTGACCATGTTGGCCAACACCGAACGCGGACGAATGGTCACGCACTCGCAAGCGGTCGGGTGGCTGCACACGGCCGGATTCCACCACGTGCGGCTGCTGGAACCGATCGGGTTCAACTTCGTCT
>JANNFQ010000370.1:0-3536 GCA_031380045.1 Acidimicrobiaceae bacterium | reverse complement strand
ACGCTGTGCGGCGTGGTCGTAGAGATAAACCGGGATCTGCAACTCGGTGCCGACGCGATCGGCGAGCGCGCGGGCGGCGCGCACGCAGTCGTCCATCGTAATGCCGTCGAGCGGGATGAACGGCACCACGTCTGTCGCACCGATGCGTGGATGTACGCCGGTGTGGCGCCCAAGGTCGATACGATCGCGTGCCGTACGGATCGCCGCGAATGCCGCATCGACAACGTCGTGCGCGTCAGCGACGAACGTGATCACGGCACGGTTGTGCGATGCGTCGAGCGACATGTCGAGCACTCGGCCGCGCGCAGCCGTGATCGCGTCGGCAATGGCCGCAATGACGGCCATGTCACGGCCTTCGGAGAAGTTCGGGACACACTCGATCAGTGGCATCGGCGTCGTCTCAGGCGAGCGTCGCGAGAAGCCACGCGTGCATCTGCGGATTGCCGGCGACGAAGCCGGCGAAGGCGGGCGTCGACGGCGTGCCATCGAAGTCGGTGACGAGCCCTCCCGCTTCGCGCACGAGCAGAATGCCCGCCGCCACGTCCCACGGCGCGAGACGAAGCTCCCAGAACGCATCGACGTGTCCGCAGGCAACGTGTGCGAGGTCGATCGCGGCCGACCCGGCGCGCCGGATTCCGCTGGTGGTTGCGAGCACTTTCGGCAGTTGATTCAGGTAGCGCGCGATCTGTTCCGGTTTGCGGAACGGCACACCGGTGGCGATGAGTGAGAGTGCCGGATCAACGATGCTGCTGACGTACATCGGCACACCGTCGCGGAAGGCGCCGCCGTTGCGGACGGCGGTGTAGGTGATGCCGCGTGGCACGTCGATCACGACGCCGGCCGCGATCTCACCATCGACCAGCGCACCGATCGACACGGCGTAGGCCGGAAAACCGTGGAGATAGTTGGTGGTGCCGTCGAGTGGGTCGACGATGAATGTGAGGCCCGCCGAGACTACGGTTTCCGGCGCGCTTTCTTCGCCGATGAAGGTCACCGCGCGGCCCGGCGGCGCGAGCAGGTCACGGATGATTGTCTCCGTGCCGCGATCGACGACGCTGACGAAATCACTTTCGCCCTTGATGTCCCACGTCAGCGCGTCGCGCTGGGCGTCCTGACTGCGGATGAATGTGGCCGCAGTCTGCGCCACCGCAGCGATTTCGCGAAGCAGTGCGAGATCGGCGTCGGTGGCTCCGGGGCGTGGATAGCGTGTCAGCATTAGTTTGGCAGAATGTCTCGAATCTTCAGTGGCATCCAGCCTTCGGGCGAGCTGCACATCGGCAACTACCTTGGGGCCGTGCAGAACTGGGTCCGGCTGCAGGAGGGACGCGACGCGACCTTCTTCTGCGTCGTCGACCTTCATGCACTGACAGGAAACTACGAGCCGTCCGATCTTCGGCGACGTCGGCACGAAATGGCGGTGTCGCTGCTGGCCTCCGGTCTCGATCCGGAGCGGTGCACGCTGTTCTTCCAGAGCGCCGTGCCGCAGCACACTGAACTGGCCTGGATTTTCAATACCGTGACACCGCTCGGAGAGCTGGAGCGGCAGACGCAGTACAAGGACAAGAGCGCCCGGCAGGAGAGTGTGCTCACGGGAGTGCTGACCTACCCGGTGCTGCAGGCCGCCGACATCTTGCTGTACCTGGCCGAGCAGGTTCCAGTTGGGGAGGACCAACGTCAGCACATCGAGCTCACCCGCGATCTTGCTCAGCGGTTCAACTCCACGTTCGGCGAGACCCTGGTGGTGCCAGCGCCGCACATCATCAAGGTACGCGCGAAGATTCTCGACCTCCAACAACCGGACAAGCAGATGAGCAAGAGTCTCGGCGGGTCCGGTTGCCTATCGCTGCTCGATGACGTCAAGGTCAACGTGAAGAAGATCCGTTCGGCGGTCACCGACAGCGGACGAGACATCGTCTACGACCCGGAGACAAAGGCTGGGGTCTCCAACTTGCTCACGATCTTGGGTGCACTAACCGACCGGCAGCCCCAAGAGATTGCGGATGAGTACGCGGGGCGTGGATATGGCGACCTCAAGAAGGACGTGGGCGAGGCCTTCGTCGCCTTCGTCGAGCCCTACCAGCGCCGGGTTTGGGAACTGCTCGACAACCCCGACCTGCTGGACAAGATCCTCGCTGATGGAGCCGAGCGGGCGCGTTCGCTGGCCGAGCCGACGCTGCGCACCGTTTATGAGCGGGTCGGATTCCTGGCTCCCCGGCCCTGATTGTGCCTAGCAGCGAATCCCTCACACTCGGCGTGGCCATTACGGTCCCTGACCCTTGGGGTGAGCAGCTCCAGGAGCAGCGGGCGGCGTTCGGTGACCCACTCGCCTGGACCATTCCCACCCACATCACGCTGCTCCCTCCGACACAGGTACCTACTGGCCGGTTGGCGCAGGTCGACGAGCACCTGCGGGCTGTCGCTGCTGGCGTCTCGGGCTTCACCGTCGTCCTGGGCGGCTCAGCAACCTTCCGTCCGGTGAGCCAGACATCGTTCGTCGTGGTCCAGCAGGGCGCGACAGAGTGCGAGCAGCTCGCCGAGCAGGTCCGCAGCGGCCCGCTCCGTCGATCGCTCACCTACCCTTATCACCCGCACGTCACGATTGCTGTCGATCTTTCCGATGAGGTGCATGACCGCGCCGAGGAGGACACAGCGGGCTTCCGGTTGGAGTTCGCCGTGGCAGAAATTGAACGCTTCGAGCTGGCCGAGCACGGAGTCTGGGAGTCGGTCGCAGCCTTCCCCATCCAAGGTCTCCGTGGCTGAGCTCGTCGCCCGGGTACGGGCCAAGCTCGAGCGCTTTGCGTTCATCGACCGACACCTCCGGGCCATCGACCGGGCCAACGGGCTGCGCTTCACCAGGTGGGCGGCGGGCATCGCGCTCTTCGGGTATCTCGCCCTCTTCCCCCTGCTGGTGCTGGCTGTGATTGTGTTTGGAGTGGTGCTGTCGAACTTTCCCGATGTTCGAGATCAGGTCGAGTCCTTCCTCAAGGAAGCCATTCCGCTGCTCTTCGACCCTGGGAGCAGTCAGCAGCCGGTCGACATCGACCAGGTGGCTAACGCGACCGTGAACGCAGGGATCATCGCCGTCATTGGACTTCTGATCACCGGACTGGGGTGGGTCGGCTCGACCATCGAGGGCGTCCGTCGCATGCAAGGGGTGATGCGGCGGCCGCGCAACTGGCTTCTGCTTCAGCTGCAGGACACCGTGGCCCTGTTGGTGATGGGAACCATCCTCCTCGTGGCGCTGGTTGGGGCGGTCATTGTTGAGGCGTTCGGCACGTCAGCGTTGGAGTGGGTGGGTGTCGACGAGAGTTCAAGCTGGCTCGTGACCCTGAGCGCGGCACTCATCCTGGGGCTCTTGGTGTGGCTGGTCGTCGCGGCCCTCTATGGACTGGCTTGGTGGGGTCGGACCGGACGCCGCTGGCGGCCGGTGCTCCTCGGCTCGCTCTACACCACCCTGGCGTTTGTCGTCCTGACTCAACTCTCCTTCCTGGTGGTGGGTAGGACGCTGACGAACCCCGTGTACGGAGCGCTGGCGG
>JANNFQ010000301.1:0-13563 GCA_031380045.1 Acidimicrobiaceae bacterium | reverse complement strand
CATCACCGCTCGTCGGCAGCCTTCGTCGCTGCCGGTCAGCACGTCAGCGCCGATGACTACCAGATCGAATCGTCGCTCGAGCTGCAGTGTGATCGCGTCGTTGGTTCTTACGTACGCGACGTGATTGGCGTTGACGGTCAGCGCATTGATGATCGATCGGTCGCCGTCGCCAAGGTGCAGTACCGAGCTGCGTTGGAAGCAGGGGAGTCGATCGAGAACTGGGGGCACTGCATGCGTCTGTACGGCCTGTCCCTCCATGTGGTGGATGGTAGGTGGCCAGCGTGGAGGCAGTGATTGCCAACCACGAAACTTTCCCGAAACTGATCGCCGCGCAGTGGCCTGCCTGCCATGCTGGGCCGCATGACGAACCGCGCAGTGATGCAGGAACGGGCTCGGGCCTACACCATCGGCGGTGTTCGCATGCTCGCCGGCTTGATGTGGCTGGCGAACCTTCACTGGAAGGTGCCGACCGACTTCGGCAAGAGCAACGGCGGCGGCCTGTACAAGTACGTCGCCGCGGGCGCGCAGAACGCACCGTTGGCTCCCTATCGCTGGGCGCTGCGCGAAGTGGTGCTGCCGAACTTCCAGGCGTTCGGGTGGTTCACGCTGACGACCGAAACCATCGTCGCTGCACTTCTGCTGATCGGGTATCGCTCGCGCCTGGTAGCGCTTGCTGGAGCGGCGATGGCCGTCCCGATCGGGCTGTCGGTGCTGTACTACCCGAAGGCCGACGAGTGGGCGTGGTCGTACCTGCTGATGATCGGGCTGCATCTGCTCCTGTGGGCGGTGCCTTCCGGCGACCACCTTGGTGTCGACGGTGTGCTGGCCGCCCCGCCAGAACGCTCGAACCGAGCCTTGCGCTCTACCGGCATCGTCTCCGTCGTGGTTGGTGTGTTGGGGCTGATCGTCGCTCGCTCGATCGACTTCAGTGGCAAGGCTGTCGCGCTGCTGGGCAGCGACGCTGGCTTCATGAATGCTGATGGCGCAGTCACCAGGCGATGGGAGCTGAAGTTCCTCTTCTTCAACCCGTTGTGGGCGTTGCTCACGATTGTCTTCGGCGTCCTGATGATCCTCGGAAGTCGCAAGGTGATCCTCGCCTACGCAGCGGCCGGCGGGTTCGCAGTTCTTGCTCTGGTTGTGTTCACCCAGAAGACGTTCGACTATCTGCGCGACGACGGAGCGGTGCAGAAGATCGCCACCGGCACCAACGTCGCATTCTGGGGCGGCCTTGCGCTTGCGTCGGCACTGTTCGCTCGCAGAGCGAGCGCCGTCGTCGCGCCGATGGCTGAATGACCATCTGGCGTCGTCGCCTTCCTCCGGTTGCACTCACCTTCCTTGCGGCGGTGGTGGTGTGGCAGAGCGTCGCCAAAGGCCGAGCCGAGCAACTCGTCAACACCGGTCTGAACCTCGGCGCCGCGCCGCTGGTTGGGCGCGACGAGATGGACGGCTGGGTGTGGCGTTTCGGATGGAGCTTGGTTGGTGCCGGTCTGCTGGCGCTGCTGATTCTTGCCGCCTGCCGGCGCGGCTGGTGGTGGCGTGTTCGTCAGCGTTGGGTGCTGCTGACGACATCGCTCGGCGCGATGTTGTTTGCCACGTTGCTGGCACTGAGCGACGGCGCCGATGGCCTGCGCTACGGCGCAGAACACGAGTCCGAGTACCTGGCCAACCTGGCTGATGCACCTCCAGCGGGCGAGTTCGTGCGCACCTTCGTTGACAGGATCGATCGTTACTCTGTGCACGTGCGCGGGCACCCGCCCGGTTTCGTGTTGCTGCTCAAGGTTCTTGATGCAATCGGGCTGAGCGGCGTCTGGCCGGTGGTCGCGCTGTCGATTCTTGGCACCGGCGTCACCGCAGCAGCGGTGCTGTTGGCCGTGCGAGCAGTGGCCGGTGACGAGTGGATGCGCCGCGCAGCCCCGCTGCTGATTGTTGCGCCCTACGGCATCTGGATGCTGACGTCCGGTGATGCCGTGTTCGCTGCAGTTGGCGCGCTGGGTATCGCCGCCGTCGCGGAGGGGGTCTGCCGCCGTCCGGGGCGGGCAGTGTGGTTCGGTGTTGCTGCCGGTGTGCTGTTCGGCTGCCTGCTCTTCCTCACCTATCTGGGCGCCACCCTGCTGCTGGCGCCGGCGGTGCTGCTGGTGGCTGCGCTGTGGCGGCGCGACAGCGGGTCCTTGGCGGTGATCATCGGTGGTATCGCTGGTGGCTTGGCGGTGATCGGGGCCTTCCGGCTGGCCGGGTTCTGGTGGCTCGATGGCGTGCGGGCGACGAACGAGCAGTACCACCTCGGGTCGGCACAGTTCCGCGCATGGAACTACTTTGCCCTCGGCAACATCGGCGCTGCGCTGATTGCGCTCGGCCCGGCCACGGTGATCGGCCTTGGCGTTCTGCGCGGCCGGCGCATGTGGGTACTGGTCGGCGCTGCGTTGACGGCACTGCTCGTCTCGCATCTCTCGCAATTCACCAAGGGTGAGGTCGAGCGGATCTGGCTGATCTTCTACCCCTGGATTGCAGTCGCCGGCGCGGCCCTCGTCCAACGATCACGCCGATGGTCGGGCGCTGCGGCTGTGGGACTGCAGGCAACGTGCGCGATAGGGCTGCAGGCCGCGCTGCTGACCAAGTGGTGACGCCGGTGCTAATCGGTTGCGGTGCTGCGCAGTGGGCTGGTGGTGAACTCGCGCATCCCATCCTCAAACGACACGGAGGCCCGGAAACCGAGCGCAGCGGCGGCACGGTCAGCACTCGCGAACACATGGCGGATGTCTCCCAGCCGGTAGCCGCCCACCACTTGCGGAGCTGGAGCGCCATCAAGGCGCAGCGCGTGCGCCATGTCGAGAATGGTACGCGGCGTACCGGTGCACACATTGAAGGCGCCGGACGCAGGCTGGGGGTTGGTCAAGGCCAGCACGTTTGCACGAGCCACATCGGCCACGTGCACGAAGTCGCGCAGTTGGCCACCGTCTTCGAAGACGCGAGGCGCGTCGCCGCGTTCATAAGCACTGCGGAACAGGCTGGCAACGCCGGCGTACGGAGTATCGCGAGGCATTCGCGGGCCATAGACGTTGTGGTAACGCAACGATGTCACGGTGCAGCCGGGATGCTCGCGCGCGTACGCGTTGCACAAGCCCTCTTGGGCCAACTTGGTGGTCGCGTAGACGTTGCGCGGGTCCAGCCAATGGTCTTCCGGAACCGCCGCGGGTACCAACTCACCGCTGCACTGGGGGCACGGCGGCTCGTAGTTGCCCGCCTCCAAGTCGGCAACGTGCCGCGGGCCCGGGCGCACCACGCCGTGCGTCGCGCAGCGGTAGCAGCCCTCGCCATACACGACCATGCTGCTGGCCAGCACGAAACGGCCCGCGAATGCGGCGTCGTGCAGCGCGCGCAGCAGCACCGCCGTCGCAAGATCGTTGCGGCCTACGTATTCCGCCACGTCGACGAAGTCGACCCCCAGCCCTACCTTCGCGGCTTGGTGACAGACGGCATCGACGCCACGCAACAAGCGCGGCCACTCGCTGGCATCGCGCACGTCGCGCCACTCGTATGTCGCAGCCGGGTTCAGACCTGCCGGCCTGCCATGGTGTGCAGCGGGGTCAAGATCGTCAACGACGAGCGTGTCGTGTCCGGCTGCGACCAACTCGTCGACGATGTGCGAACCGATGAAACCGGCGCCGCCGGTGATCAAGACTTTCACGTGGTGGTCTCCAATGCCTGATGTCGTTCTACCAGCGCTCAACGAAGCGGCCGCGGTGGCATGGGTGCTGCGCCGCATGCCCGCCGGCTATCGCGCGATCGTCGTGGACAACGGCTCTACGGACAGTACTGCCGAGATTGCCGCCGAGTTGGGGGCGACAGTGGTGCACGAGCCGGTGCGAGGTTTTGGCTCGGCGTGCTGGGCCGGCCTGCAGGCTGCCACCGACGACATCGTCTGTTTCATGGACTGCGATGCCTCGCTGGACCCGGTCGCGTTGCCGTTGGTCGCGGGGTTCGTGCAACGCGACGAGGCCGACCTGGTCATCGGTGCCCGCATTGCCGCTCGCGGCGCGTGGCCGATGCATGCCAAGTTCGCCAATCGCGTGTTGGCCATGGAGTTGCGTCGCCGAACCGGGCTGCGTCTCAGCGACATCGGGCCGATGCGCGCTGCTCGCCGTGAAGGTCTGCTCGGGTTGGATCTGCGCGATCGCCGATCGGGCTGGCCACTGGAGATGGTGCTGCGCGCCCAGGGCGCCGGTTGGCGGGTACGCAACGTTCCCGTCGAGTACTGCCAGCGCGAAGGCCGCTCGAAGGTCACGGGCACCGTGAAGGGCACCGTCGGCGCGGTGCGCGACATGAGTGCACTGCTGCGCGCCGGCGGAAGTCACTGAGCCGTGCACGTCACCGTCATCGCCAAGGCACCCGTGCCCGGCCAGGTCAAGACCCGGCTGTGCCCGCCGTGCACGCCCGAGCAGGCGGCGCAGGTTGCCGCTGCTGCGCTCGCAGACACGCTGGAGGTCGTCGATGCAGTCGCCGGCGTCACTGGGGCGCGGCGGGTGCTGTTGTTGGAGGGCCAGCGCCAGGGGTGGATGCCGGATTCTTTTGATGTTCTGGCGCAGCGCGGCGGCGGGTTGGAAGAGCGGCTGAGCAACGGCTTTCGTGATCTGGGCGCCGGTGTGATCATCGGTATGGAGACCCCCCACATGGCTGCGGCGCTCGCCGATGCAGTCACCGGCGCGCGTCGTGGAGTCGACACCATCGGGCTGGCCACCGATGGCGGGTACTGGATGATCGGGCTCTGTGACCGCAGCGTCGCCATGGCCCACCTGCTGTTCGACGGTGTGCCGATGAGCAGTTCTCACTCTGGACTCGCCCAGTTGCGGCGAATGCATGCACATGGGCGCCAGGTGCGGCTGCTGCCGATGGCTCGCGACCTGGACACGCTCGATGACTTGAAGGCGGTCGCCGAATCGGGGCGCGCCGGAAGTTTGGCAACCGTTGCCGCCCGTGTGCTCGCTGAGGTTTTCCGGATGGGGTCGACCGACCCCGGCTGACATCATGCTCAACGTATGCCGAGCGCGGCGTCCGCTCCTTCTGGCATACCGATGACCGCAGCCAGCAGCGCATTCGCCGGCACTGACAACGGCAAGATGGTGCGGGTGAGCAAGAGGTCTGTGTCCAGTCGTCCGTTGCGGACCGTCGGTCCGAAGCTGCCCCAGAATGCACCATCGGCCGTGATGCACAGCTCGCTGGGAATGTCGCGAGCAATCGCCTGCACGCCGACTCCGAGTTCGTCGGCCCGTCCGCGACGAACGATGGGTCGGACGAGGTGATCCTCAGGGGGCACCCCCCACGAGGCCACCAGCGCCTTCAATGGGTCAAGGTGCGGGCTGTCCAGCGGCCCGCCGGTCGTGGTAGCGATGCGCACACGAACGCCGCGCTCGATCAGGCGCGGGACCGAAGCCACGACCTTGGCGAAGTTCTCGGGGCCGCGCGCCATGTCGTTGATGTCTGACAGGTGCGAGTCGAGCGAGATCTGCAACGCAATGTCGGGGTGGGCGAGCTTGGCCGCGCGTTCCAGCCGTTCGCCGACGAAGAGCGTGCCATTGTTCAGCAACACCAATGGCAAGAACTTCACCATTTCCAGCACGGCATCCGGTAGCCACGGCAGCAGGAACGGCTCGCCACCGGTGATGCCCAGGGCAGTGAAGCCAAGCTCCTTGGACTGCTCGGCGACAGCGATCATCTGGTCTGCGGTGAGCTCGCGGCGTTCGCTGCGTGGCGACGACTCGGTCAGACAGTACGAGCACGCCAGGTTGCAGTGATAGTTGGAGTACAGCCACACCCGCCCTGGCAGAATGCCGTCGCGAACGGCGTCTGCGATCGGGCCCTCTGCCGTTGCCGTACTCGTGGCGGTCATTCCATTCCTTCCGCTGCCAGTCGTTCTAGCACGTGTGGGGCGGTCGGCAGCTGGAAGCCGGTTGCGAAGCGATTGAGGAACATCGTGGCGCCCACGGTCACCGAGATTTCAACCAGCTCGTGTTCGCCCCAGTGCGCTCGGGCTTCGGTCCACACGTCGTCGGGAATCGGCCCGGTAGCGCCGGCCAGTGCATCGATCCAACCGATGAGTGCCCGATCCTTGGGGGAAGGGAAGCCTTCGTCCAGTGGCAGCTCGCCACGCAGCGCCCGCACCTCAGCGGACGTGAGGCCGACATCGAGTGAGACGGTGGTGTGCGCGTGGATGCAGTAGATGCAACCCTGCAAGGCCGACGTACGCAGGATCGCGAACTCCTTGGCGCGGACCCCGATCGCGCCAGCACTAAGGGCTGGCCCGACGAAACCGAGTGTTGGCCCCAGCAGCTCGGGCACAGTGGCCAACGCGGCCACGATTGGTCCGGGGTCGCCGCCGACGAAGTAGTGCTGCGCCGACAACGGCGCCGTTGAGGCGTCCAGAAGTTCCACACGTGACATGCGCCAATCATTCCCCGAACTCATCAATTGGGACGCCGTGGTGGGCGGAAGTTTCGCGATTGTTTCTCAAACGGGGCTGGAGGGCTGGATACTCTCGTCGACGTGAGGAACGAACGAAGTCATTGGGAGTCGGTGTGGACGGAGAAGTCGTTCGACGAGGTGAGCTGGCACCAACCTGACGCCAACGTTTGAAGTGAGCTGGTGCGCCGAGTGTCGGTGCCCACGAGCAGAGTGGCGGTCATGGGAGCGGGGGCGTCTGCACTAGTACTCGATCTGGTGCGGCGCGGCTATCAGTCGCTTGATGCCGTCGATCTGTCGGCGGCAGCGCTCGATCAGCTGGTAGGGCTCCTCGGCGCCGATGCGGAGAACGTTCGCTGCGTGTGCGCCGATGTGCGCGAGGCTCGCTTCGACGGCCCTATCGATGTCTGGCACGACCGAGCGATGTTCCACTTCCTGACGTCGTCTGTCGACCAAGCCATGTATGCGCAGGGCTTGCGGGAGGCCGTGCGACCTGGTGGCCACGCTGTTTTCGCGACGTTCAGCGAGCGGGGTCCCGAGCAGTGCAGCGGCCTGCCGGTTGCCCGCCACTCCGCCGCCACATTGAGCGATCTCTTTGCTGAGTCCTTTGAGATGATCGACACGTTCGAGCGTGACCACACCACGCCGTGGGGAGCACCGCAAGCCTTTACTCACGCACTGCTGCGACGGCAGTGAAGTGCCGCCGAGCTCGACCGATCGCGCATGAGTCGCCGCCTGCGTAGGTGCGTAAGCGGCAGGAACAGCCGCATCGCCACACGCTGCCGTCGCGCAGCATGACGCCTCCGCTGACGAGCGTGCCCTGGCGTGACACGAGTAGTTTTCGACCATGACGACCGTCGCCATCAAGCATGTTCGGCTGGGTCGGACGACATGCTTGAGTACCTGCTTGGCCCGATCTACGCGCCCGTCGCCTTCCCCGACGACGACCACGCTGTGCGTCACGGTAGCGAGTGAGGCATACTTCGCCAGGTGATGAAGCTCTGGATGTCGGGACGCATCGTCCACTTCACCGTCGACGCTACTGTCGTGCAGAGCACCTCCGGAATCGACGTCGTGAGCTTTCGCCGGCGGTGGCGGCTGCTCGACATCGCCTGCGCGGTAGTGCTCGTCGGGTGTTCCGGCAGCGGCGCCGCTCCCGCTATCGCGGCGTGCGCGCCGAGCCCTTTTCGCCATACGCCGCCGCTGGTGATCGCGCACGCCGGGGGCGAAGGACTCGCCCCGGCCAACAGTGTGTTGGCCATGCAACGCTCGATGGCAGCGGGCGCCGACCTACTGGACGCCGACCTCTGGATGACAGCCGATGGCGTGGTGGTGGCCCATCACGATCGGAACATCGCGAGCGACACCGACGCCGCCGGCAACATCGACGACCTCACATGGGACCAACTGCAAGCAGCCGATCTCCGCGCGGGCTGGACCGGCGAGACGATCGACGAGCCCGTTCGCATCGCCTCGCTGGAGCAGATACTCACCGCCTTTCCAGACGTGACGATTTCTCTGGAGATCAAGCAAACCACGCCCTCGATGGCGAAGCCGTTGTGCGATGTGTTGCGTCGCGTCAGCGCGGTTGAGCGGGTGTACCTGAGTGCGAACAACGACGACGATGTCTATGCGGCACAGGCCGAGTGCCCCGGCTCCTTGGTGATCACCACTACCTACCGCGACGTTGCCGACATGCGCCGCGTGCGCGAGACCAATGAAGCCTGGTGCGCTCCGGCACCCATTGGCCAGCCGCCGTTCAACGAGGGTCTGCTGAACCCAGCGAACGTCGCCTGGTCGCATGATCGCGGCATGGCCATATTCACCTGGACAGTCGATGACCCAGCGACGTTGCGGGGCCTTGCGGAGGCGGGCGTCGACGCGGTGTACACCCGTCGACCGGACGTCGCCCGCCAGACATTCGACGACTACGCCGCCGAATCCTCGGGCTAGCCGCACCACGGTGTTGAATCGTCGTGAGGGTTGAGCCGGCAAAGGGCTTCAGATAAGGGCGCCGTGCGGACCAACGAAACGAAGAAAATCCTCGCAAGGTGGACCAATCACTCACCGCCCACTTGGTTCACGGCGTTCGACTCCTCGGTGCCACGTCTCCGGCCACGTGAGCGCTCTGCCGCCCACATTCGGTTGCCGGTTGGGACCTTGCCCGATCTCAGCACATCCAGACGATTTTGGTACTCCAAGCCTTCGATCTCGACGTGGTGTGAAGGATCTGGCTGTTGGTCGCCGCCGGCGTCACCGTGTTGCCAGTGCGCTCATGACGGCTCGTGCCGTCTCGTGAGTTCCTCGTGGTCAGCGGCTGAGTCGCCGGCCGGTGATCTGCTGGATCCCGATTGCGACCCAGTGCGGGTCACGAAGTTGGGGGAATGTTGGCAGGCGCACCTTGCGCAGGCGCTCGTAGCGTTCGTCCAGAGCGGTCGTCACGTCGCGAGCTAGACCGTGGACGACGACGCTCCACACGCGCTCGACCGACTGGCCATCTGCCTCGAAGCACACTTGGCGCATCGGCAGTTGTGAGAGCTTTTCACCTGGACCGCTTCGGAAGACGACGAGGTCGTCAACGACGATGAAGTCGACCGGCACGATCATCGGCTTGCCGTCGTCGGTGATGTACCCAACACGGCCAACAGGCTGACGCGCCAGCAGTGCTCGGCACTCTGACTCGCTGAGGATTTCAACCTTTCCATCGATCACCCCTGGTTCCATCAGGTCCTCCTCGCGTCACGTCGTGCCTTGTATTGTCGAACGGCGATGTGTGCCGCGCACAGGGCCGATGGTCCCAACCCGCTGGCCGATGGTGAACTCGTCGGGACCTCATTGAACCGTCATGCAGTACGCGTTGCCCGTCGTCCGATCGCGCGGTGACCCGCTGGCAAGAGGGGGTTGCCCTTGTGCTGGGTCAAGTTCAGAAGGACTGAACGGTGACGGGCGCAGACACCGGCGTGTCGAGTTGCCCAGGAGATGTAGGTACTTGCCACCGCCTGTCGCCGTGCAGCAGAATCCCCCGAGTAACGGTTGAGCGTGGGCAAGACGAACGGGAACACGAGGTACGTGAGCATGCACCTGATCGTGGAGGTCATCATCGACCGTCGAAACGGCTGTATCGCAGCGCGGTCGGTGAGCGCGCCGGCGTGATCGGGAACGCGAAGCAAACGTCGGGCGAGCACGTCGGCGCGTGAGCGTTCAGTGACAGCGCCTGTGTGCGAGTTCGGACACCGGGCGAGGATCGGCAGGGATGGTGGTTGTCATGATGCCCTCCGCGCCTCCGGACTCATCGAGTCTGCTTTGGGTGATCCGGAGATTGATTGCTGACAGGCCGCATGCACGCGCGCGCGGAGCTGAGCAATCTGCTGGCCAACCGACCTCGCTGCGGCTGACGATCGGTATCGGCGCAACTCATCCAGCACGATCTTCTCGCGTCGCTGCACCTGATCCGGCGTCACGACAACAGTGCCGCAGCGAACATCGACTCCTCGTGACTCAGGGGGCCTTGCTCACGGTGCGGTCCGCCGGAGCACAACTGACCAGGCGATTGGTTTATCGTACGGGCTGCATGGACCTGCACCCCCACACGTCACCCGCGCCGATCGACTTCTTCGACCAGGACACGAACGACTGTCCGTACCACGCATACGAGACCTTGCGGTCCCAGCAGCCGGCGTGGCGGGACCCTCGCACGGGCATGTTCGTGATCACGCGCTACGACGATGTGCGTGAGGTGCTGCTGGACACCGAGACCTTCTCCAGCGGGAGTCACCGCGGCCGGGTGGACCCGCGATCGGCCAAGATCAAGGCGATGTACGAAGCCAAGGGGTGGGTCCCGGGACGCACGTTGGCGGCACGTGACGACCCAGAGCACCGCCAGATGCGCGCCCTGTTCAACCACGCGTTCCGGCCCGCGAAGATCAAGGAGCTGGACCCGTTCATCGTCGAGCTCGCCGACCGGCTGATCGATGACTTCATCGGTGCTGGCGAGTGTGACATCGTGCGCGCATTCGCAATCCCGCTACCGCTGATCGTGATCGGACGGCAGATGGGCGCCAACGAGGCCGACATCTGGCAGATCAAGGCGTGGACCGATGCGTGGGTTCAGCGGCTGGGGATGATGCAGACCGACGACGAAATGACGTGGTCCACCGAGCAGGAGATCGAGGCGCAGCACTACTTCCAACGCATCTTCGAACGTCTGCGTGCACAGGCCGATGATTCACTGTTGTCCGACCTGGTCCGCACCGAGATCCCCGAATGGGGGCGCACGCTGACCGACAACGAACTGCACGCCGAGATGATGGCCGACACGTTCGTCGGTGGGTCGGAGACAACCACCAACGCGCTCAGCGCGGGCGTGCGGCTGCTGATCGAGAACCCCGCTGCATGGATGCAGGTCAAGAACGATCCAGACACGTACGTGCCACGGCTGGTCGAGGAGGTGCTGCGGCTGGAGTCACCGGTGCAGGGTCTGTTCCGATCGACGACGCGCGACGTGGACTTGCACGGCGTCACGATCCCGAAGGGCGCTGTGATCAACGTGCGCTTCGCCGCGGCGAACCGCGATGACCGCCAGTTCGGTTGCCCGGCAGACATGGACCTCGATCGGGGCAACGTACGGTCACACATCGCCTTCGGCTTCGGTGTTCACCACTGCCTCGGCGCGCCGCTGGCACGGCGCGAGCTCATCATCGGCTTCAACGCAATCGTTCGGAGGATCGACCGGATGTGGTTCGTGGATGGCCGCAACGATTTCCGTCACCAGCCCAACTTCGTGCTTCGCTCTTTGCGCGAACTGCACATCGGGTTCGAGCCTTCAGCGGCGTAGAGCGCAAGCCGTCGAAGTGTCGCTGCCAAAGTCGACCCGCGGGTGACGCTGCGGGGCGGTCACGATCGCCAGCATTCAGGTACGGTCCAGGTATGTCCGCTGTCCCTGATGCTCCATCGTTCGGAGCGCTGCTCGCACCGCTGCTCGGAAAGGTGTCCACCGCCGACCGACCGCGCTTTCTCGCTCTGCTCGAACGAACCGCCGCCGCCAGGTATCGGGCGTGGGCAGACGAGTGGCCCCACCACCGTGAGGCGTTGCTGACGTGCGCTGCCAGTGAGGACCAGATCGCCGACCGCATCGAAGCGTCGTTCACATGTGCCGCCGACACACTTGCCGAGATGCACCGAATCCTTCCCGCCGCGCGCGACATCTACTACGGGGTCTTCGACGGGCTGCCGGTGGTGGAACAGCTACGACTGCAGGCCGCGGCGGAACTGCAGGGCGCCGCTGCCTGGCGGCACGTCGCCGCCGGCCTGGCTGACGATGCCGATCGTCAACGACTGGTCGATGTCCTTCAGTCGTGCAGCGCGCTCGAAGAGCAGAGCTCCAGGCTGGTCACCCAACTACTCGCCGAGGGCTGAGGGGATCGGATTCGGTTGGAAGTGGAGGGCCAGGCCTCATCGCCGAAGCGGCACTGGTCATTGGAGAACTTGGCTCGAGGTCGAGGCTGCAAATCGCCCCGATCGCCCCGGCCGCAGAGGACACGTTCTGCGACCGGATGCGCAAGCTGATCGAACGCAAGATCCTGCCGCCGACGGGAGCATCGAGGCAGAACAGCGGGTCAAAGCACCCGGTGACGGTCCCAGACCTCACGCAGCGAAGCCCCACAGGTGAGTGGTAGAAGTTGAGGGCTCAAGCCTCGCAACGATCGCTGTCGTTGTTGCGGACGGGGTCAGATTCACGGCGTGATCTCGCGCGGGCGTAGCACCCGGTTGCCCAGTTCGATCGGTAGCTCGGACTCCCACACGAACACACCCAGTCGACAGTCGTCGATGGTGGTGTCCAGCACCTCGGCCACGGCTGCCGCTGCCTCGATCATCACCGCCGAATCGCAGCGGGTCAGCTGGTTACCGGTGATCCGTGTGCGGTTGCCGCCGCTGAGACAGACCGCACGCATGGTCCGATCGACCTCGTTGCCCGACACCGAGGTGCCCGACGCATGGTCGAGGTGGATTCCCCACCAGCGGGTGCGAACATGGTTGGCCGACACGACGGCGTCGGTGGTGTGGCGAATGGCGATGCCGGTGAGGTCGTCGCTGGTGAGGTTCCTGATGATCCGGTTTCGGGCGCCACCTTCCACTGTGATGCCTGTGCCCCAGCGCTGGCCGGACTGTTCGTTGCCGATGATCGTGGCGTCGAAGGAGTCGGTCAGAATGATGCCTCCGCCGAGGAGTGAGTTCGCCGTGACGATCGCCTGACTGCAGGCGTCGATACGGATCGACGACTCGACGAGCGTGCACCCCTCGATGATCGGTTCGGCCACATCACGGGCGAGCACGCCAGTGGCGGGGAGCAGGAAGCCCGGCGCGGAGACGCCCGAGATCGTCAGACCGTGAACGCCTGAGCGGTGACCGGTGAGGGCGAGGACCGCCTCGACCGCTGCTCCGCCAGCGTCGAGCACGGCGGCCTCTCCCCGCAGCACGACGCCCTCGGGTACGCGCAGCGGGAAGACCTCGGCCGGGGCGGCATGACGACCGTCGGCGATCTCGACGATGTCACCCGGCGCCGCTGCGAGAAGCGCCGCGCCGATCGTGTTGAATTCGGCATCGCGAATACGCGCGGCCGACGTCCGACCGGCAAGCTCGACCCGGGGGCGCTCGACGGGCCGCAGGACGAGTTCGTAGACGGCGGCCAGTTCGGCGGGAGCGTTGACCGGCCGCTCGAGCAGCACGCCAGCGCGGTCCTGTGTGAACGCAACGGCAGAGCTGACGACCTCGAACCGGTCGGGCGTCAGGGCCTCGAATCGGGGCCGTGTCGCATCCGAGAGATCGATCGCATGGAGGTGTATCAGCCCGTCGTTGCTTGGCGTCGTCGTGTAACGGGACGTCGCGTCACCCCACACCTCGAACGGTACCGTGCCATCGATCGAGCCGGCATTCGCGGTCACCCATCGTCCCGCAGCGCGCAACACGTCGGCTTGCTCGTCCGGGACACTGCCATCGGCTCGCGGCCCGATGTCGTTCAGAAGGTTGCCTCCGTTGGCGACGGTCTCGGTGAGGAGCGAGTTGAGTTGCGACGGAGTGAGGTGGTCGCCGACGGTCTCGGCGCGGTTGTAT
>JANNFQ010000168.1:0-2832 GCA_031380045.1 Acidimicrobiaceae bacterium | reverse complement strand
ACGCCAGTGCCGGTGACGTTGGCGGTCAGCTCGGCCTGGTTGAAACTCATCGCCACGAACGAGATGGCGGCCAGGTTGTACACCTCGTCGGGCGCCGAAACCTGCACGGCGCCGATCAGGCTGGAGAGATCACAGAGATCGCCGGAGATCAGCTCGACGTACGGATGCTCCCGTTTGATCAGCTCGGTCCGCGGGTTGTTCTGCCCCTTCAACAGTCCATAGATCGTGTAGCCCTTGTCGTGCAACAGGTCGGCAAGGAACCGGCCGTCCTGACCCGTGATCCCTGTGATGAGCGCTGTAGGCATTCGGGCGAGACTACCGTCCCACCAGCAGGGACGCGTCGACGCGCGGCAGGTGCTGAACCCCTGCCATGTGTCAGGCGCCGCCGCAAGGCCATCGGTACACTGTGCCCGCCATGTCACTCCGATCAGCGGTCGCGCACCGCAACCTGCTGTACCTGCTCTCGCTGAAGGAGCTGCGCACCCGCTACAAGAAGTCCATCTTGGGTTGGGCGTGGAGCCTGCTGAACCCGTTGACGCAGATGGGCATCTTCACCGTCATCTTCCTGTACGTCTTCAAGGCCACTCCCCCAATCGGCGATCCGAGCGGGTTGAAGAACTTCCCGCTCTACTTCCTCAGCGGTGCACTTCCGTTCAACTTCTTCTCGATCTCGGTCGGCGTCTCGATCGGTTCGGTCCAGGGCGGCGCAGGCCTCATCAAGAAGGTGCAGTTCCCCCACGAGCACCTTGTGTTCTCCGTGATCGTCGCCCAGTTCGTCACGCTGCTGATCGAACTTGTTGTGCTGACCGTCGCGATGCTCTTCGCCCGCAACATGGTGCTGCCGTGGTTGCCGCCCCTGCTGCTGGTGCTGGCCCTGCTGTCGCTGTTCACGACGGGAGTCGCATTGGCGCTATCGGCGGCGAACGTCTTCTATCACGACGTCAACTACCTGTGGGGAATTCTGTCGCAGATCCTGTTCTACACAACTCCGGTCATCTACAACCCGGCGACCATCGATCAGCCAATCGTGAAATGGATCGCCAACTACGGGCCCACCGGCAGCTTCATCACTGCTATCCATAACGTGGTCTACGACCTGCGCACGCCCGGCGTCGGACGAGTGATCCAGCTGGTCATCTTGTCGTTCGCCACCTTCGCAGCGGGTGCGTGGATCTTCAACCGACTCTCGCCGCGCTTTGCGGAGGAGATGTAAAGACCATGGCCCAGCTCGCCCTCGAGGTGGAACACCTCACCAAGACATTTCGTCTCTACAACGAGAAGACCAACTCGATCAAACAGCTCCTCGCCGGTGGCGGGCGCAACAAGGTCAATGAATTCACGGCTTTGAAGGACGTCACCTTCGATGTGAAGGAGGGCGAGGTCTTCGGCGTCATCGGCGAGAACGGTTCGGGGAAGTCCACGCTCTTGAAGTGCATGGCCGGCATTCTGCAACCCAACCAGGGCAGCGTCCGAGTCCACAAGCGGATGTCCGCGCTGCTCGAATTGGGAGCGGGCTTTCACCCTGAGCTCTCGGGTCGGGACAACGTGTTTCTCAACGCTGCGATCCTGGGCATGTCCCGTCGTGACATCGCTGCTCGATTCGACGACATCGTCGAGTTCTCGGGTTTGCAGAGCTTCATCGACGCGCCGGTCAAGACCTATTCATCGGGCATGTACGTGAGACTGGCGTTCGCCGTCGCCATCAATGTCGATCCACGACTGCTGATCATCGACGAGATCCTCGCCGTGGGTGACGTCACGTTCCAGCAGCGGTGTCTCGAGAAATTCGTCGAGTTCCGCAACGAAGGTCGCACCATCGTGCTGGTCACGCATGCGATGACGACCGTGCGCGACATGTGCGACCGGGCCATCTGGCTGACTCACGGCGTCATCACCGGTGCGGGGGATCCGGCCGAGCTCGTCGAGGAGTACACGGAGACGATGCTCGGAAGCTTCAACCGCAGCACAGACGGCAGTGTGCGTCGAGGGTCCGGCGAGATCCAGATCACCTCCGTCGAGTTGATCGTCGGTGACGGCCAGCCCGTCAAGCGGTTCCGAACCGGTGACGACGTCACCATCAGGATGCATTACGAGGCCACCAAGTCGGTCCCACGGCCCGTCGTCGGGCTGATGATCGAAAGCCTCGGCGGTGCAACGGTGACAGCGCCCTGCACTCGCGACGTCGGCCTGGTCCCCGACTCACTCGACGGACGAGGCGTCATCGACGTGACGCTCGACAGCGTGTCGCTGCTACCCGGCACCTACGACGTGCACACCAGCGTGACCGACTTCAACCGCTCGCACATCTACGACCACCTCCAATTGGCCCTTCGGTTCGACGTCATGAGCGGCCGACCGTACGAGACGGGCGGTCTGGTGACGATGCGGCCGCAATGGAGCCTCGGATGATGCCGTCCGCGTCAATCGGGACGGAGCGCAGAGCGAGCTCGCGCCCATGACCACCAATACGTTGCGTCGGTTCGGTGTTCGCCTGTCGAGTCGTGTGATCGCACCCGATGATCTCGAACGCCGGCTCGCGTCAACGCTGGCCACCATCGATCCCGCGATCGTTCCCGGGCACACGACGAGCACCCTGGTCCCAGGCTCGGTGTCGGCCACTGACATCGCTCGAGCACGCGCCGAGCTGTTGCATCGGCTCTGGGGAACCGTGACCGTCGAGCCGGTCGCAGTGGGCGCTGGGGCACGCGGGCTGACGGGGCACTTCGCCAAGCGTCTCGTGCGTCGGGCCACCGCCTGGTACGTCGAGCCGCGATGGGCGGCGCAACGCGAGATCGATGCCGAGGTTGCACGCTTTGCGTCCGATTCCGTTCG
>JANNFQ010000157.1:0-11424 GCA_031380045.1 Acidimicrobiaceae bacterium | reverse complement strand
CGCGAGCAGGTCGACTGGGCGTTGTCCATCCTGAAGTTGTCCGACTTCGCCGACCGCTTGCCCAGCGATCTCAGCCACGGCCAACGCAAGCTGGTCGGCGTTGCCCGCGCCCTGGCGGCACGGCCCAAGCTGGTCCTGCTGGACGAGCCCGCGGCCGGCCTGGATACGGTCGAGAGCCAGCTGCTGGGCAGTCACCTGCGCGACTTCCTTGCTCACGACATGAGCCTGTTCCTGATCGATCACGACATGGGCCTGGTGCTGAACGTCTGCGACTACATCTACGTCCTCGACTTCGGACGGGTCATCGCGCAGGGCACCCCTGCCCAGGTGCGCGCCGACCCGGCCGTGATCTCGGCGTATCTCGGCGAGTCGGCTGGCGAAGCGCAAGCACGCCACGGTGTCAGCTTCGGCCATGGCGGATCTGAGGAGGACCAATGACCGAGCCACTCATCGACATCCGCGGGCTGCACGTGGGATACAACGACATCGCCGTGGTGCGCGACCTGGATCTGACCGTTGGCGCGGGCGAAGTGGTTGCACTGCTCGGTCCCAACGGGGCCGGCAAGACAACCACGCTGCTGGCCATCTCGGGTCTGTTGACGGCGTTGGCCGGCACCGTGACGGTGTTGGGTCAGCCAGTTGACGGCAACAGGCCGTACCTCATTCCTCGGCGAGGCCTGGCGCACGTCGCCGAGGATCGGTCGCTGTTCTTCGACCTGACCGTGCAAGAGAACATTCGCCTCGGGCTGACCGGCAACACCGCCAATCGCCGCGCTGCATACGACCGGGCGCTGGACCTGTTGCCCGCGCTGCGACCGTTGGGCGCTCGGCTGGCCGGCCTGCTGTCGGGTGGCGAGCAGCAGATGTTGGCCATGGCCCGGGCGCTGGTGTCAGAACCGAAGTGTCTGCTGGTCGACGAGATGAGCTTGGGGCTGGCGCCGATCATCGTCGAACGACTGTTGCCGGTCGTGCGTGGCATCGCCGATCAAACCGGCTGCGGTGTGCTGATCGTCGAGCAGCACGTGCACATGGCACTCGAGGTTGCCGACCGCGGCTACGTGCTGAACCACGGCCGGCTGATGATGCAGGGCACGGCGTCCGAACTGTCGGCCAACCGCAGCCTGCTCGAGGCCAGCTACCTGGGCGACGCCGCGCTGCGCTGAGCCGAACGCACAACAGCGCCGGCGCGCTGGCTGTTCATGTTTCGCGGATGCCCGCCTCGCGCAGCAGTGCCGATGCCTGCTGGTGGAACCGACCGGTGCCGCCGATGGTGGTCTGGCCTGCGTCGACCACCAACGTGTGCCCGGTGATGTTGCGGGCCTCGTCGCTGGCCAAGTACAGCGCCGCGTTGGCGATGTCGATGGGTTGTGCGGCGATGCCGAGCAGCGAGGATGCCTGCATGTGGCGAGTGGCCTCGTCGACGGCGGTGTGATCGCCGGTGATGGCCGCCGCGGTCATCGCAGTCACGGTGTTGCCCGGCGAGATCGCGTTCACGCGGATGCCGCTGTGACCCAACTCTGAGGCGACCGACTTGGTCAGCCCGATCACTGCGTGCTTGCAGGCCGTGTAGCAGTGCGGCCCCAGGCCGCCCAGGATTCCCGCGGTGCTGGAGGTCGAGATGATCACGCCCGACCCCTGCGGCAACATCACGCGCGCAGCGTGCTTCATGCCCAGGTACACGCTGCGCATCAACACCGCGACGGTGCGATCCCAGGCATCGGCCGACGTGTCGGCGATGCGTCCGACTGCCCCCACGATGCCGGCGTTGTTGAACATCACGTCAAGTCGTCCGAACTCGCTGACGGCCAGATCGACCGCAGCAGCCACGTCGGCCTCGACCGTGACGTCGGTGGTGATGAACCTGACCGACGACCCCAGCTCGCCGGCCAGCGCTTCGCCCGGCTCGTGCTGCAGATCGGCGACCACGCAACATGCGCCCTCTTCGACGAAGCGTCGAACCGTGCCCGCGCCGATGCCGCTAGCTCCTCCTGTGATCACGGCCACCTTGCCGTCCAGCCGACCGGTCATCTGATGCTCCCTTGTCTCGGTGGGCCACGCGTCCCCGACTTCGCACGTTAATTGATCATCTGGTAAGTTTCTACGATCGCATGCGGGTCACCGCACCGCGAGGGTCGCGTTCAGCACGAGGGGGCAACGAGATGCCGACACGAGTTCCGGTGGAGACCGGTGTTTTCACCTGGCCGGCCGACGAGCCGCAGTTGCTGGGCAGCAGGTGCGTCGAGTGTGGCAACCACATGTTTCCTGTGCAGTCCGGGTGCCCGCGCTGCACTGGCCAGCAGACCGAACCGGTCGAGTTGGGCCGCCGCGGCACGCTGTGGACCTGGACGGTGCAGGGCTTTCCACCGAAAGCGCCGCCGTATCGCGGGTTCACCGACGAACGCTTCCAGCCGTTCGGAGTCGGGTACATCGAGTTGCCCGGTGAGGTGAAGGTCGAGGCGCGATTGACCGAAGCCGACCCGGCGAAGCTGCACATCGGCATGGAGATGGAGATGGTGATGGTGCCATTGACGATCGACGACGATGGCAACGAGGTCATCACGTTCGCCTTCCAGCCAGTGGGCGATGCATCAGGAAACGGAGCAGGATCATGAGCGATCAAGTGGCCATCGTGGGCATCGGCATGCACGAGTTCGGCCGCACCGACGGTGTCTCGGGGATGGACCAGGGTGTCATCGCCGTCCGTCGTGCGCTGGCCGACATCGGCCGCAAGTGGGACGACATGCAATTCGCGTTCGGCGGTTCGCAGTCTGCCGGCGCTGCCGACACCATGGTGTCCAAGCTGGGTCTGACGGGCCTGCAGTTCATCAACGTTGCCAACGGCTGCGCCACTGGCGGTTCGGCGCTGTTCAGCGCATACAACACCATTCGTTCAGGCGTGTGTGATCTTGGCGTGGCGATCGGTTTCGACAAGCACGAGCGCGGCGCGTTCAGGGTCGACACCAAGTCGTCGGGTCTGGGCAGTTGGTACGGGGCCAGCGGGCTGGCACTGACCACACAGTTCTTCGGCATGAAGATCAACCGATACATGCACGAGTACGGCATCACGCAGTCCACACTGGCAAAGGTCAGTGCCAAGGCCTTTCGCAACGGCGCGTTGAATCCCATGGCGTGGCGTCGCAAGCCACTGTCCGAAGAAGAGGTGCTGCAGTCGGCCATGCTGTCGTACCCGCTGACGCAGTACATGTTCTGCTCGCCCGGCGAGGGCGGCGTTGCGCTGATCCTGGCCAAGGCCACCGATGCCCACAAGTACACCGATCGCCCGATCTTCCTGAAAGCGGCCGTGGTGCGGTCGCGTCGATTCGGCAGCTTCGAAGTGCTGGCTCCGTCGATCGCCCTGCAGCACAGCGCGGGCCCCACTGTCGACGCATCGAAGGCTGCATTCGAGATGGCCGGCATGGGTCCTGAAGACATCGACCTGGCCCAACTGCAAGACACCGAGTCCGGTGCCGAGGTGATGCACATCGCCGAGAACGGCTTCTGCGAACACGGCGAGCAAGAGGCGATGATCCAGCGCGGCGAGACCGAGATCGGCGGCCGCTTCCCGGTGAACACCGATGGAGGTTGCTTGGCCAATGGCGAACCCATCGGCGCGTCGGGCCTTCGCCAGGTGTACGAAAACGTGCTGCAGTTGCGTGGCGATGCCGGCGAGCGTCAGGTGCCTGGCGAACCGCGAACTGCGTACACCCACGTGTACGGCGCTCCCGGCATCTCGGGTGTCACGATTCTCAGCCGTTGAATCGTACAGCCCCGCTCGACGCATCGAATGACCACTGAACCGTTGCAGCAACTGATCGATCGGCAGTCGATCGTCGATGTGATCCACCAGTACTGCCGTGGTGTCGACACCGTCGATGCATCGTCTGTGGGGGCACTGTTCACTGACGACTGTCTGGTTGACTACGGGCCCGGCCTGGGCCAGCCCACGCGAGGCTCGGTCGCCATCGCCGAACGTCTGGCACGCGGCCTACCAAGGTTCGCGGCCACCAGCCATCACGTGACCAACATCGAGATCACCTTCGTCGATGACGACTCTGCTACCGGCATCACGTACGTGTACGCGTGGCATCGCTATCCCGACGATCGGCCCGACGCACATCTGTGGGGGCGCTATCACGATCGTTTCGTGCGCGACGCAGGGCGATGGCTGATCGCCGAACGTGTGCTGCGAGTGGCTGGGCAGCAAGACTTCGACGTTGCCTGGCATCCCGTCGAACGCAGTGTCTGAACCAACATGGTCTGAACCAACATGGTCTGAACCAACGCCAGCACGGGGTGTCACTGGCGTTCGCAGCGACACGCTCAATCGATGTGACGTACCGGTATCGAGCCGCTCCAGCCGCGAGACACGTCGGCCACCATCTCGTAGAACTTCAACAGCCGGGGCGATGGCTCGTACATCTCGATCAGATGTCCCCGCTGGGGTCGTGCATCGCAGAACGCGAACTCCTGGCCGCCGGTCGTCCGCGCCCACAACACTTCGGGCCATCCGTGCGCTGCGCACGCGGCAGTGGATGCTGCGAGATCGGGCACCATGAACGCCAGGTGGTGCAGCCCCGGTGGATGCACGATGGGCGACGAGTGTTCTTCGACAAGTTCGACCATCACCGATCCCCACTGCCCGTACGCGGACGAGTGATCGAACGCCGCTGGCGCCCCGTTCAGGCGCGCCGTCTCGATGGCGATGTGCTCGATCACGAAGAACGGCCCTGCACCGGTCTGCGCGGCGAACAGTGCTGCGGCTGAAGAGACATCGGTGACCGCGTAGGCAACCTGGACTGGGGCGCCGAGGCCGGCCGGCATCATCGCTCGACGAACCGATCGAGCAGCTGGGCGACGCGAAGGTGCGGGGGGATGCGATCGATGCCGATCGTGCGATCGATCTGCTCGTGGAAGTGCCAGATGCGGCGCTCTTGATAGTTGATCGGCATGCCGCGCATGGCCGGCGATTCCAGCGAGCGCTGCATCGGTTCCAGATTGGCGAAGTCCTCGTTCATGATCTGATCGAAGGTGTCCATCCGCCTGTGCCAAGCGATGGCCATGCCCTCGGCGGGCTCGAGGTAGTTCGGCGCATAGTGCGTCCAGCCGATGCGCGTCGTGCGACGGTCGATCGGCCAGAACGTGATGAACGGAAACCCGTATGCGGCGATTGGCGTGATCAGATTCGGGAACATCGAGAAGGCCGAGCTGGTCGAGCGCACCATGTCGACGACTGTCGGGATGTCGTCGAACCCGGGGGTCACGTTGTGGCGCCAGTCGTCCCAGGCGCTCATGCCCAGGGCGCCGCAAGCGCTGTTCGAGAACGGCGTGATCATGCGAGAGTGGCCGTTGGGCAGCAGACCCATGGTGGCGCCGCGATTGTCCAGCTGTGTCTCGCCGTTGCGGCTGTGGATGTGGCGGAAGTGGTACACCTCGAGAAAGGCCTCGGCGGTGACCTTCCAGTTGCACTGCACGACCTTGCTGCGTTTGGCAACCGTACGCAGCGTCACACCCTGCAGCTGCGCAAGCTGCTGGGGGATCGGGTGCAACCAGTCGAGCAACGGTGGCGCATCGGGCGCTTGGTTGACGAAGATCCAGTTGTCCCAGACCTCGCAGCGGATCGACGGCAGGCACCGTTCGGCGCGATCCAGGGCGACGAAGTCGCGCTCGTCTGGCACGTTGATCAGTTCGCCAGACGAGATGTCGTACGTCCACGAGTGGTACTGACACCGCAGGGTCCGCGCTGTGCCCGACTGGTCGCGCACCACCGGGGCGCCTCGGTGCTGGCACGTGTTGTAGAAGGCGCGGATCACGTGGTCCTTGCCGCGAATCAGGATGATCGACGCCTGCAGATCGTCGAAGAGCGTGAAGTCACCCACATCCGGAATGTCTTCTGAGCGACCTGCCAACACCCACGTGCGTGGCCACAGGTGCTCCTGTTCGAGCTGCCAGAACTCATCGCTGGTGTGGCGCCCGCCGGGAATGTCATGGAAGGCCGGGAACCCGTCGGGTGGCCCGGTGCGAGCGAACTCGGTGCGCATCTCGGTGCGCAGCCGTTCGAGCAGCGCGTCGTCCATCAGGCGCTCCGGGTGTGCGATGGCAGCTGGCCCAGCTGCAGAGCCGCGAGCTGATTGCACGGTGGACGATCGATGTGATCCGCGGCCATGTCGAGCCCCCTGAACGAAACTTACTCTCTGGTTAATTTGATGCGATCGTAGCGCCCCGAAAAGGCTATGGTGCCCACGTGAGGGCGTTGATCCTGGGGGGTTCGGTCTTCGTCGGTCGCCGGCTGGTCGAATTGCTCGTGGCCGACGGTGCCGACGTCACGGTGCTCAATCGCGGTCTGACGAACAGTGATCTGCCGGCCGGCGTTCATCGATTGGTTGCCGATCGAACCGACCCGTCGTCCATGCGCGCGGCGTTGCAGGGCACCACCTGGGATGCGGTGTTCGATGTGTCGGGCTTCGTGATGGCCGCCGGCGGCGGCGACATCGATGGTCTGCTCGATCTGTTCGAGCAACGAGTCGGCCGGTACGTGTTCGTCAGCTCTGTGATGGCATACGACCAGTCACTGGTGGGCATCGCCCCGTGGACAGAAGACATGCCGACCGCCCTGACCACCGGCGACGCTGCCAACCACGCGGCGACCGGTACCTATGGCGGGTTCAAGGCGCTCGCAGAATCACGAATGCTCGCCCGCCACCACGAACGTGGCCTACCAGTGTGCATCGTGCGCCCCGCAGCGATCTACGGGCCACACAACAACATCCACGACATGGAGACGGCGATGTTCCTGCGCCTGTTGCAGGGGCGTCCGATCTTGCTGCCTCACGGCGGCCTGGTCACCGGTTCCTACGGTCACGTCGATGATCTGTGCGCGGCAATGATGGCGATGGTCAACGCGCCGGCGGCCGTGGGTCAGGTCTTCAACGTGACGGCCGAGGCGGTCACCACGCGGCGATACGTCCACGCGTTGGCGGCCATCGTGGGTGTGCAGCCTGACATCGTCGATGTGCCCGATGCTGCCCTGGCCGCGTTACCCAATGGCGTTTTCGGCCATCTGTTCTCTGTACGTCATCACGCCGTGTTGGCCGTCGACAAGGCTGCTCGGCTGGTGGGTGTGCGGCCCGCGTTCGACTTCCAGACCGGCCACCGTGATGCATACGAGTGGTTTCTGTCAGTTGGTCGAGATCAGGTGGATGCACCGCTGCTCGATCCGGTGTGGCGCGCCACATGGGACTTCGACGCCGAGAATGCAGCGGCGGCGATGCTGCGATGAGCACCGAGCCGGCGCGCCCCAGCGACACATCCATCCTCGCCGCTGCCGGGCAGTCGCTGCGAAGGGTGGTGCTGCCCAATCTGGTGGACGACCATGCTCGCGCCACGGTGATCCATCTGGTGGGGTTGCTGAGATATCTCGCCGAACGAGGCCCGGGTCGCGACGACCTCCGTCGTGTGCAACTGGCCGCGGGCTTGGAACTGCTGGCCGGCAACCCGCTGGTCGCACCGTTGTGGCCAGGCGAACCGTTCGCCGTTGCCGGCGCCGTGCTGGCCGCAGCGGTACGAGGCGTTGATCCCGCTGCATCGGAGGTCCGCGCAGTGCTGCGTCCGATCTTGGTCGCGCATCTCGACGACGAGCTCGGCGAGACGACGCCGCTCATTGCCTCCTTCCGCGGCCAGGTTGCCGATGGCTGATGACGCGATGGTCGACGGGCTGGTGTCCAACGGACTGGCAGCGTGGCTGGCGCAACGCTTGGGCCCTGCGTTCACGGCATCGACGATCGAGCGAATCGGCATCGGACACTCGCGGGCCATGTATCGCGTCACTGCGGCCGATCGGTCGCGGGTGGTCGTCCGCGTCGAACAAGGGGGCGTCTTCGGCACGACGGGCGCCGAGGAGAGCGCCGTCATGCGCGGGTTGTTCGACATGGGCTATCCGGTTGCGCAGATCCTGATCGACGATCCGACGGGCGAGGCCATCGGTCGGCCGTTGTTCGTCATGGAACATCTGGACGGTACCGACGCGCCAGGCGCAGACGAGCGCGCCATCGATGGGCCGACGGCCGAGTCGTTCGTCGATGCGCTCGCAAAGCTGCATCAGATCGACGGCGCTTCCCTGAGCTTCCACAGAGTTCCGGCGACGCCGAACGAAGCGACCCCGCTGCAGGTCGAGCGCTGGCGCGACGTGTTTCGGTCGGCGGCGCTCTCACCGAACCCACTCGTCGAGGAAGCGGCTGCATGGCTGGTGCAGCATTCGCCCCCACTGGAACGCCTCGCCGTGGTGCACGGCGACGCAGGGCCCGGCAACTTCGTGCATTGCGACGGCCGAGTCGTGGCCCTCACCGATTGGGAGTTCTGCCACCTCGGTGACCCAGCCGAAGACTGGTCGTTCTGCCGATCCATGCGTGGTTCTCGCACGATGCCGTCCGGCACGTGGACACGGCTGTTCGCCGAACGCGCGGGCGTGCAGATGCATCCCGACCGCTGGCGCTACTGGGAAGCCTTCAACCTGTTCAAGGGCGCGTGTGCCAATCGCACATGCCTCGAGGTGTTCGAGGATGGTCGCAATGCGGCGCCGAACATGGCGATCATCGGCACTGCGCTGCACCAGGTTTTCCTCCGGCGCCTCGTCGCCATCGTGCACGACGACGATCTCGATCGCTCGTTACGTGCCGCCAGCGCATCGTCGACTAGACCAATCACATGATCAATGACGACGAGACCAGCGAACTTCGCGTGCCGCTGCAACTGGCCGACCACATCGCCGTCCAGCGTCTGGTCCACCAGTACGCCGACGCCGTGGTCCATCGCAATGCAGCGCAATGGGGCCGATGCTGGGCCGAGGATGCGCAGTGGGATCTCGGCCGTGGTCGCCACGTCGTCGGTCGACCAGCGATCGTCCAGCTGTGGCAGACGGCGATGGCAGGGATGGCTGCGGTCGTGCAGAACGTGCTGAACGGCGACGCCTGGCTCGCCGAGTCCCGTGACGGGTCCGCCGCCAACTCGGCAGCCGCTCCGGCCGACGGCCCAGGCCAGCGCGCGCACGGACGGTGGTACATCAACGAGCGATTCCGTCGCGCCGACGGAGCGGTCGGCATTTTGTTGGCCCACTACGACGACGACTACGTGCGGTCCGCCGATGGTTGGCTGTTCAGCAACCGTGTGCTCCGCGTGCACTACATGGGCGCGCCTGATCTGTCGGCCGAGTTCATGAACACCGAAGAAGTCCTCGGGGGCAGGGCCGCCGATGCCTGAATTCGCGCGACAGTTGGCCGTCGATCGACCGCTGCAGGTGGCGATCCGCGACCAGCGAATCGAGCTCGGTTGGGCGGCCGTTGGAGACACACTCGACCGAGTGGCGAATCGCCTGCTGGCGCCCGACATGTCGGCCGAGCTGGGCGACGAGCGTCGAGTCGCGGTGTTCGCCGAGAACTCGGTCGAGACGGCTTTGGCGCATCTGGGAGGCTTGCTGGGCTCGACGTCGACGGTGCCGGTGAACTTTCACCTGACCGCCGACGAGGCGGCGTACATCCTCATCGACTCCGCCAGCGCGATCGTGTTCGTCGGGCCCGAGACCGTCGATCGAGCACTGGCCGCCGCGACGGTGGCTCATGAGGCGACGGGTCGTCGGCCCACCGTGATCGGTTGGCGATGCGATGGCCGAGCAGATGTCGTCGAATGGGCTGCGTGGGTGGCCGGTGGTCGGTCGGGTGATCCACCCCTCGACGTGGTGCCGCGCCCGAACCTGTTGTACACCTCGGGCACCACGGGCCGGCCGAAGGGCACTGAGTTGCCGCCCTCCATGTTTGCCGGTGGACCCACCATGGCCCAGCATCTCGAGGCGTTGAAGCTGAACCGCTTCGCCGCCTTCGGCACGCATCTGGTTGTGGGACCCATGTACCACACGGGTCCGCTGTCGGGCATGCGACTGTTGGTGGCCGGCATCCCCTCGGTCATCCTCGATCGGTTCGACGCCGAGGGCACCCTGGCCGCCATCCACTCGGCACGCACCGAAACGGCGGTCATGGTGCCGACGCACTTCGTTCGACTGCTGGCACTGCCCGACGATGTGAAGGCGAAGTACGACGTGTCGTCGATGCAATTGGTGGCGCATACTGGTGCGGCGTGCCCTGTGGAAGTGAAGCGGGCGATGATCCAGTGGTGGGGACCCATCTTCGTCGACGCCTACGGCGCCACCGAGGTGGGCACCACCTGTTCGATCACCAGTGCAGAGTGGCTGGAGCATCCGGGCTCGGTCGGCCGGGCGGCTCCACCGTTCCAGGCGCTCGTGATCGATGAGGATGGCGGCGAGGTGGCGCCGATGGTCGAGGGCCGTCTGTACTTCCGCGATGCAACCGGTCGGGGGATCATCTATCCGAACGATGCCGACAAGACAGCGGCCGCGCACATCGCTCCCGGCGTGTTCACGCTGGGCGAGATCGGATATGTGGACCACGACGGATACGTGTTCATCACCGACCGGTTCAGCGACATGGTGGTGTCGGGCGGCTCGAACATCTATCCGGCCGAAGCCGAGCAGGTTCTCATCCAACATCCCGGCGTGGCCGATGTGGCGTGCGTCGGCGTGCCGCATGCAGAGATGGGCGAGCAACTGAAGGCGCTGGTCATCGCCACTGATCCTGCAGCGCCACCGGACTCGCAGCAGCTGATTGCCTTCTGCCGCGAACGGCTGTCGCACTACAAATGCCCTCGGTCGGTCGACTTCGTCGACGATCTGGGTCGGACCGCGATGGGCAAGATCGACAAGCGAAAGTTGCGGGCACGCTTCTGGCGAGATGGCGAGTGACCGGCCGAGTTCACGTCGAACCGATCGATGTCACCTTCGAGCTGGGTGATGGTGATTCGCTGATGGCTGCGGCACAACGGGCGGGCTACTGGTGGCCCACCCTGTGCAACGGCAATGCGCAGTGTGCTCGATGCGTGGTTCGTGTGGTCGACGGCGCCGGCCTGGCGCCCCCGACGGCGAATGAACTGACGGCGTTGCGAGAGGTCCGATGGCATGGTGGGCCAGAAGATCCGGCCGAGCGCCTGGCGTGTCAGTTGCGGATGGCCCCGTCGTCGTCGGCGCACGACGATCACGGCGCAGCAGAGGTTCACAAGCGCGGTGTACGACGTCTGGACTGACCCGACGCAAAAGCGGCAGAGTGGCAGGGTGTCCGGCCAGCCACAGTTCCGTTCTGATCTGTACCGAGGCACGGCTCGTTTCTACGACCGGTTCAGAGTGCCCTATCCCAACCAGCTGCTCGACGACTTGCGCGTCCGAGCGCACCTCACCGGCACGGGCAGGCTGTTGGATCTGGCGTGCGGCACCGGCCAGATCACGTTCGGCCTCGGCTCGAGCTTCGCCGAGGTGTGGGCTGTCGATCAGGAGCCCGAGGCCGTCGAGTTCGCTCGCGCGAAAGCGCT
>JANNFQ010000114.1:0-2777 GCA_031380045.1 Acidimicrobiaceae bacterium | reverse complement strand
GTTGCGCTGAACTGGAGTCGATCGGTCATCCGTCGACTCACTCGCCCGGCCCCCATCTGGGTCACGACAACCAACGCTTCGCCGCCACCCATCGTGCAAGACCCAGCGGTCGATCGGGCACTGGCCAGCCTGACCTTGGACCAACGCGCAGTGGTCGTCTGCCGATTGCTGCTGAACATGTCCGAAGCCCATACCGCCCAGGCATTGCGCATCAAGCCCGGAACGGTGAAGAGCCGGTTGCACCGCGCCCTCGAACGCCTCACCCCACTACTCGCACCTCTCCAGGAGGCACCCTGATGGATCACGATCCTTCTCACGCTCGTCCGAATGCAGGCCCGAATGCAGGCCCGGATGCAGGCCCGGCCAGCGATCGCCTGATTGCCGATCGCCTGTCGACCGAAGCCCGGCGCATCGACATCGGTTCGCCGATGGTCGATGTCGTCATCCACCGCGGCCGGCAACGGCAGAACCGTCGCCGCACCGCTGTCGGTGTCATGGCGGTGGTCGGCGTGTGTGCCGGCACGATCGTCGGCATCAACGTGCTGTCGCAACCAAGCGATCGTTCGTTCGGCTCGGTGGTCGGCGACGGAACAAGCAACGGGCCCCCCGGCACCGCGACCGATGACACCGCCGCCGACACGAGAATCGGCAGCCCGATCCATCTGGTGGACTCGGACCTGGTCTGGACGACGGTCGAACCAGACACAGCGCAGGCCCTCAGCGTGTTCTCGGGTTGGGCCGGTAGGAAGATCGTCGGCGACGGCCCGTTCCTGGCATGGTCCACCACGCCAGGGGTCAACACCGAACCCAAGACGTCGATGTGGCGATCCGACGATGGCATCTCGTGGACACAGGTGGCCGACACAGTATCGATGACCCAAGCGACCATCGCCGATCGCGACGGCCGCTTCTTCGCGTACGGCACGGCGCCATCCAGCGCCGCCACCGATGGACGGAAGTTCGACGCGGCGCTCAGCACCTCTGACGACGGCGGGCTGACGTGGAACGACGTGGCGCTGCCCCTCGACACCGCCGATCTGGCCGATGAACCGGGCGTCACCGGGGTCACCGTCTCGCCGGTGTCTATCGCTGCCGGTCCGACGGGAGTCCTTGCCGCCGCCCGCGTCACCGTGAACATCGACTGGGAGCACCTGCTGCCCGACGGTCTGTGGAACACGGGCAACTGGGGCACGACGACCGACGGCATCGAGATCTTCGAAACCCAGCCCTGCGGAGCGCCGCCCGACACCGCCGCTGCCGTCCCGACCGCGACGGTGATGTGCAACCCTCCGGCGACCATCGTCCCCGGCGCCGGCGTCTCGCCCACCACCATCATGCAGAGCACCGCCGACAGCGTGCTTGTCAGCCCCGACAGCGTGCCGATCAATGCCAGCACCGTGCCGGCTGGTGTCGAGACCACGATGCAACCAGTGGCTGCCGGCACGCTGACCTGGGCCGAGCTGGGCATCTCGCAGAAGGCCGCGGCGTACATCAGGGGGGTCACCCAGCTGTTCTTCTCGGCCGACGGGGCCACGTTCAACGCGGTGGCCCAGCCGACTGCGCTGGGCGACGGTTCTCAGAACGTGCAGCTGACAGATGTCGACGACGGCTTCGTCGCCTCGGTGGTCACCTACGACGACGCCACCAATCAGGGAACCGGCACGCTGTTTCACACCGTCGACGGGTCGTCGTGGGCCGAGATGGGGCCGTCGCCGCTGACATACGCCGAGACCTTCGATTCGTTCGAGGGCAGGTTGGTCATGTCTGGTCAGGTGCAGGTCGGCGCGTTCCAACAGGCATCGATGGTGGCCATCCGGAACATCGACGGCAGCTGGACGAATGCACTGCTCGACGACCTGTCATCGCCATCCGATGGCGTGAAGACCTCGTTCGGCAACACGTCGGTTGCAGTCGGCCCGATGGGCATCACGGTGGTCGCCACCCAGTTCGTCGATGCCGTCGCCCAAGCTGGTGGCGCCGAGATCTCGCGCAACGGCATCACCATGCGCGCCGAGGACGGCAACGGCGAGTTCTCGTTCATCGACGAGTCGACCAGCACCACGTTGGCGTCGACCAGCGGTCGCATTCCGTCGACCGAACTGGTTTCGCTCGACCCGAACACCGGCAACTACGACGTTCGGCTCGAGGCTGGTGGCGACGTCATCGCAACCTTCACCTCCAACGAGATGTTCACCCGCATGGAACAGATCGCGACTGCCGGCCCGCCACCCACCACGTCCGTGTTTCACACGACCGACGGCGCCGCCTGGTCGCGGGAATCGCTGACTGAGCTCGCCGGTCAGCAACTCGGTTCAGCCGGCGTGCGTCTGACCGACACGCAGGTCCTGGTGGCAGCCACCCTTCGCGACCAGACTGCGGCCGACGGCACCCCTAAGCAGATCATTCTGATCGGCACGCCGAAGGCTTGACCGACCGGGGCTGCCTACGCATCCAACGAGCGGCGTCAGCCCCCGGTCAGGCTGCGGCCGACGATCTCTTTCAGGATCTCGCTGGTGCCGCCATAGATCGTCTGGATGCGGCTGTCGGCCCACGCCCGGGCGATGGGGTACTCGCGCATGTAGCCGTACCCACCGTGCAGTTGCAGGCAGCGATCGACCACCTTGTTCTGCAACTCGGTCGTCAGAAACTTGGCGGCCGCGGCTTGCTCGGCGGTCAACTGACGGTCGCAGTGCAGTTCGACGCAACGATCCACATACACCTGTGCGGCCTGGGTCTCGGTGTGCAGTTCGGCGATGACGAACTTCGAGTTCTGGAAG
>JANNFQ010000095.1:0-15299 GCA_031380045.1 Acidimicrobiaceae bacterium | reverse complement strand
CTTCAACACCGCCATCGCCAAGCTGATCGAACTGAACAACCATCTGACCAAATTGGGGGGTTGTCCAGCAGCGGTTGCCGAACCCTTGGTGCTGATGTGCGCGCCACTGACGCCACACCTGGCCGAAGAGCTGTGGTCCATGCTGGGCCACCACGACACCATCACGTACGTGCACTTCCCCACCGCCGACCCGACCATGCTGGTGGATGCATCCGTCGAGATGCCGGTACAGGTCAACGGCAAGGTTCGATCACGAATCGTCGTTACCGCCGATGCCACAGACCAGCAGGTTCAGCAGGCTGCGTTGGCCGACGCGAAGGTCGCCGCAGCCATGAATGGCGCCGTCGCCAAGAAGTTCATCGTGGTGCCCGGCCGCATGGTCAACATCGTGGTCTGAGCGCGTCAGGCTCAAGGACCCGTTCCGGCTTGCCGACAACCAATTGCAACATTTCGACGCTGGCGGAAGCGTCCTTGCAGAGGGTGAGCAGCAGCATGGGAGAGGCCGAGCGACGACAACGCAGAACTGATTGGTTCACCCCCGGCACGACGGTCATCGACCAGCGTCGTGTCCGCTGGACCGCGGTCGCTGTCGCACTGGTCGTTGGCGCAGATCTGGTCGTACGCCACATGCCGTTCGGGTCAGCCTGGCAACGGGCCGGGTCGATCGCCAACTGGGTCCACGTTGCGGCCCTGCTGGCCCCCGCAGCCCTGCTGGCACTGCGCGCCCACCACGACGAGAAACGGCGCATCGCATGGATCGTCCTGGCGCTGGGAGTGATCGGCAACGCCATCGCCCAGGCGATGCTGGTGCAGCTCCGGCCCCACGCGTTCTCAGCCGCCAGCGATGGCGTCAAGATCGGCGCATATGTGCTGTTGGCGGCTGGCGTGGCGCTGTTGACCAGGCCCAGCGGGCACGACCTGCGCAGCGTGCGGCTGGACGGCGCGATCATCGGCCTGTCGGTGGGCGCGGCAGCCATGGCATTGTGGTTCGACCCGCTGGTCCGTGTGGCCGGAGACGCCACCGCGGTGGGCATCACGCTGTCGTATCCGTTGCTGGACGCCGTCCTGTTGGTGTTGATCGTCGCCGGCCTGGCGCCCGTTCGCTACCGACCAACCACATCAACGGTCATTCTCAGCGTCGGCGTCGCCCTGTTCGCCACCGTCGACATCGTCCACCTGCATCAGGTGGCCTCAGCCGGAGGTGATGCTCCGGCCAGGTTGCCAGAGATCTGGAGCTTGGGCGTGTTGTTGTTCGGCCTGGCCGCATGGGCGCCGATGGAACTACTGCGACCCGAGCTCGAGAGTGCGCACGCCGGCCACAGTGGCGTCCCTGTGATCTTCGCTTTCGTATCACTCGGCGTGCTGGCCGCCGGGGTCGACCGTCATGTGAACGTCGTCGCGTCACTGCTGGCACTCGCTGCCGTGTCGTTGGTGGTGGCCCGCACCGCGTTGACCGTTCGCGAACTACGTCGCGCCAACGACAGCTTCCGACTGGCACGTACCGACGAACTGACCTCACTGACGAACCGACGCGGATTTCTCGAAGGACTCGACCGACTGATCGACGCCTCTCCGCGTCCGCTGGCAGTGTTGGTGGCCGACCTGAACGGCTTCAAGGATGTCAACGACTCGCTGGGCCACCACGCAGGCGACGCGCTGCTGTGCTTCGTGGCCGAGCGCTTCCGGTCATGCCTCGGAACATCCAGTCTGTTGGCTCGGTTGGGCGGCGACGAGTTCGGTGTCGTCGCAGTGGTGGACCACCCAGGTGCGGGGTTGGCCATCGCTCACTCCCTCCGCGCTGCGCTCGACGACCCGTTCGTGGTCGAGGGTGTGACGGTACGCATCGGCGCGTCGTTCGGCGTCGCGGTGCATCCGACGCACGGCAGCAGTCGCTCGACCATCCTTCGTTGTGCCGACGTGGCCATGTACGACGCCAAGAACACGCAGACCGACGTGGCCATGTATCGAGCGACACTCGATTTCAACACACGCGACAACTTGCAGCTGCTGGACGATCTGCGCGACGCCATCGAACGACACGCTCTGTGCCTGCACTATCAGCCGAAGGTGGATCTGCGCACGGGCATGATCACCGGCTCCGAGGCGCTCGTACGGTGGCGGCATCCCACGCGCGGGTTGTTGTTCCCCGACTCGTTCGTGCCTCTTGCCGAGCGCGCCAACTTGATCTTGGGGCTGACGCGAGCGGTGCTGGCGCAGGCCATCTCGTACCACGCCCAGCACTTCTCGCAGTTGGACGTCAGCGTCAACATCTCGCATCGCGATCTGGTTGACGACGGGCTGGCGACCTACATCGGCGAGCTGTTGGCGGTGCATCGTTTCCCCGCGCGGCAGCTGACCCTCGAGATCACCGAGACTGCGTTGGCGCACGACCCCGATCGTGCCGCACACTCCATTGCTCAGTTGCGGCAGTCCGGCATTCGTGTCTCCATCGACGACTTCGGCGTCGGCTACTCGTCCATGGCCCGGCTGCTGGAACTGCAGGTCGACGAGGTGAAGATCGACAAGTCGTTCGTGCTCGCCACGCTGCAGGACCATCGCGCCATCTCCATCATCCGCGCCACTGCCGAACTGGCCGCAGCTTTGGATCTGCACGTTGTCGCCGAGGGCATCGAGAGCGGCCAGATGCTGGGCCAGCTGTCGCGAGCAGGGGTGCACGCCGGACAGGGATTCTTCATCTCGCGAGCGCTGCCGGCCGAAGAGTTCGCGGCCTTCCTCGACCAGTGCAATCCCGATCGCGCCGAGGTGATCACATCGGAGCATCGCTCGGAAGGCGGCGGCGATGAACAACCTGAATTCGAACCACGCCTGCCGGATCAACGTTCGTACAACGGTTCTGCGCCCCCCCGGGGTCTGACTGCGCGCCACCAGATCGTCAACTGATCCGGCGCTGCACGGGGTCTCTGTCAGCGCGCGTCGATGGTGGCAGGACGCGCGGATAGCGTTCGACTCATGAACGTCGAAGTGGTCGATTTCCAGTCGCCCGATGCGCCAGCGTCGTTCACCCGCTCGTTGCGAGACACCGGATTCGCGGTGTTGGTGAACCACCCTCTGCCGCAACCGCTGGTGCAGCAGATCTACGACGAATGGCTGGCCTTCTTCGAAAGCGACGCGAAGTACACCTACCGATTCTCCGACGAGAACCAAGATGGCTGGTTCGGACCCGAAATCTCCGAGACCGCCAAGGGCAACACGGTTCGCGACATCAAAGAGTTCTTCCACGTGTACCCATGGGGCCAGTATCCGGCCGAAGTCAGCGACGCCGCGTTGCGCTACGCCCAACTCGCCAAGGATGTGGCCAACACACTGCTTGGATGGGTCGACCGCAACACCCCGGCCGAAGTCGCCGAAGGGTTCTCTCGCCCCCTCGACCACATGATGGATGGCAGTACGCGCACCCTGCTGCGTGTGCTGCGCTACCCGCCATTGCGCGGCGACGAGCCGCCTGGTGCCGTGCGCGCCGCAGCGCACGAAGACATCAACCTGTTGACCGTCCTGCCGGCAGCCAACGAACCCGGGTTGCAAGTACGCGACATCAATGGCAACTGGCACGACGTGCCCTGCGACTTCGGCAGCATCGCCGTCAACGCCGGCGACATGTTGCAACTGGCCAGCGACGGCTACTACCCATCCACCTCGCACCGTGTGCTGAACCCCATTGGCGATTCAGCGATGCGGTCGCGGTTGTCGATGCCGCTGTTCCTGCATCCGGCCGACGATGTGATCTTGGCCGAGGGCCGCACTGCGTACTCGTTCCTCCAGGAACGCATCGCCGAGCTGCGCAGCCAGGACCTGAATCCCGCTTCATGACCGCAGGCTGGTGATGCGCTTCGGTTGGGCGAACCGCCGCCGTCGAGTCGCGCACGACCAGCCGTTCCCCGAGGTGTGGCGCGCGTCCATCGCACGCCGTTGGGCCACGTGGGCGTTGCTGACCGACGACGAACGATCACGCCTCGAAGACATGATCAAGGTCTTCGCCGGCAACACCCGATGGGAGGCCGCGCAAGGCTTCGCGGTCACCGCCGAGATGCAAGCCGTCATCGCCGCGCAGGCCTGCCTGCTGGTGCTGGAACTGGGGCTGGACCACTACCGGCACGTCGCCTCGATCATCGTGCATCCGCGTACCATGGTCATGCGCGGCCAACGGCGTGTGGGCGGCGGCTTGGTGTCTGACGGCCCGTTGCCTCTGTCCGGCCAGGCCCACCACCGCGGGCCGGTCCTGCTGGCCTGGAGCACCGCAGCCTTCGAGGCTCGCCATCCCGAGCGTGGGCACAACGTGGTGTACCACGAGTTCGCGCATCAGCTGGACATGTTGGACGGCACGGTCGACGGCACACCACCGCTGACCGACCCGGTGCAGCGTCAGCGGTGGATCGACGTGTGCACGGCAGAGTTCGAACAGCTGCGACAGGGCCACGAGGGCATCTTGCGCGACTACGGCGCTGTCGACCCCGGTGAGTTCTTCGCTGTCGCCACCGAGACGTTCTTCAGCCGCCCGGAGGAACTGCAGCAGCAGAAACCACAGCTGTACGACGTGCTCCGCGACTTCTATCGCCAGCATCCGGCGGCGCGGCTGCCCGCACCGATCTGAACAGCGCGATTTTTCGAGGGGCGTCAGGGGTGATAGCTGGTGACGTCGATGACCAGCTGCGTCCCCGCCATCGTGTAGATGCACACGGTGCCTGTGGCGCTGATTTCGGCCACCACCATGTTCGACACAGTGGAACCAGCCAAGTAGTTGACGCTGGCTGCGTTGGGCCGGCCGTCGTCGCAGTTGAAGGCAACGACGAAGCCTGCCCGCTTGGGCTCGGTCACCGTGACGTTCAGGACCACCGATCCGACGCTGGCGGGAATGCCGGCGCGGCCGACGACCGGCAACGTGGTGATGCTGTCGATGGGTCGTGCACCGATGCCGTACTGCAGCCCGTCGATGGTCGACAGACCGACACCCGTGCGTGTCTCCATCAATCGCGACGGATCGATGGCCACGAAGCTGGCGGCGGCAGGATGGAAACCGTTCACATCCACAACCATGTCGACCTGCGCGCTGGTGTACAGGCACACCGTGCCCCCGGCAGCCGTACGCACGATGGCGGCATTGGTGACAGTGGCGCCGGCCGCATAGTTCAGCGTGGCGGCGGTGGGGATGGCGCCGCCGCACGGGAACACGGTGACGAAACCGGGCGCAGCGGTGTTGGTGACGGTGACGGTCAGCACTGCGGCGCTGGCATCGGCCGGCACCCCCGAGCGGCCACCCACGGGCAGTTGCAGCACCGAACCACCCGTGCGTACGCCGATGCCATTGAACTGACCGTCGGCCGTCGCCAGGCCGTCGCCGACGCGGGTCTCGAGCACTCGTGACGGCTGCGTGGCTTCGAAGGTGCCACCGTCGGGGAAGAAGCCGTTGACATCGACGATCAGGTCGGTCTCGGACAGGGTGTAGATGCACACCGTGCCTCGGGCGGTCAGCTTGGCCACCACGGCGGTCGAAACGGTCGCCTGAGCGGTGTAGTTCAGTTGCGCAGCATTCGGCGGCGCATCGCCACACGGATACACGGTGATGAACCCTGGCTTGACGGGGTTCGTGACCGTGATGTTCAACACCACGGCACCGGTTCGAACGGGAACCCCCGCTCGATCGGTGACCTGCAGTTCGGTGACCGATCGTTCGGGCCGCGTGCCGCCGCCGTTGAACTGACCATCGACGGTGGACAAGCCCGGGCCGACACGCGACTCGAGCAAGCGCGCCGGCCCCACCGGGGTGTAGCTGGACTGCCCCGAACCTTCTTTGGCTGCCGCCGCCCTGTCGGTGGCCACCCCGAACTTGTCGACCAGCGAGAAGTCACCGAACGAGGTCGACTTGTAGACCATCTGCCCGCCGAACACCAGGAACTGGTCGCATCCGGCCAGCACCAGGGCGGCCATGTCATCGCGAATCTTCTTCGCCGTCGGGCGGAAGCTGCCGTGGTCGAACGCATTCACACCACACATCAGCTTTTTCACAGCGGCGTCGTGACGGCGCGCGATGCTGGCCCCCAGGTCGCCGTCGTACTTCGTGAACGACAGCAACTGGTCGGTTCCCGGCAGGTCGGCAAGCGCCTTGTCGGTGGCGAAGTAGAAATGGTTCGTGAACGGACGCACGCCAGTGCGCACCAGCACATCATTGTTCATGATCGCCCAGCGGGCCCTCAGGATGTTCCACTGGAACGGGGGGGTGTCCTGGGCGCCCGAGTTCGGGTTGAATTCGTCGCCCATGTCCCAGGCGGCGATGTGGCTGATGACCGGCATCCAATAGTCAATGGCCGCCGTCCGCGTCGCAAGGTTGGTGGACCACAGGTCTTTGTCGTAGACGATGGTCTTCATCCCCGCTGCAGCGTTGATGTCGACGAGCCGCCGGTACACGGCCGGCAAGTCGTAACGTGTGCCCGGTTCGGCCGCCGAGTAGCCGATCGGTCCGTCATAGCACGGTCCGAAGGTCGCGTCGATGCCGCCCGCCTCGGCCATCGCAGTTGCAGTCACCACGGCGATGGGGTCGTCGGGGTGCACCCCGCACCAGGCCCACGACTCGACCGGCGGAACGGGCGGCACCGTCGCCGCAGCCTCAACCGTCGAAACCGCGGTGGGCGCGAACCCGACCACGCTGGCGAACAACACGAGCGTCGCCATCAAGTTGTTCTTGTTCACGCATCCTCCGACACGAATCGCGATTCGACTCACAGTGTCCGCGGTCGCGAGCCTACGGGAGGCAGCGAGGAGATGGGTCGTCACCCCGCATCGCACCAGCCCAACCGGTACGTGGCCCACCTCTCACCGAACACTCACCAAACTGGCGGTCGGCACTGACGATGGGTCGATTGACTGGGGCAATGCAACCAGATCTCACATCAGCATTGCCCGGCGGCGATGGCTCGAGTCGGCGTGGATTTCTGCGGCTGGGGGGCGTCGCCATGATCGGGCTGGCAGTCGCCGCCTGTTCGGACAACGCCCAGTCCGACGTCACGTCGCCGGTCAGCACCGACGCAGCCGCGAACAACGCTGCTGCTGTTGACACCGTCGACGACACGTCCGCCCCTTCGCCGAGCGCTGCTCCCGACACTGCGGCCGCCGTGCCCACCGTCGATCCAACCATCGCCACCGACGCGGCCGAAACCTCGGCCGCATCGACCGGCTCGCTCGAACCGCTGACGGCCGCTGCGTTCGACGGCCTGGGCACGTGCACCTTGATGCCCGAGAAGACGGCCGGGCCGTTTCCGCTGGATCAGCAGTTCGACCGGCGCGACGTCACCGAGGGGTACCCTGGTCAGCCTATGCGCTTGGGGTTGCGCGTGCTGGATGCTGCTTGCGCCCCCGTCCCACAGGCTCGTGTCGAGATCTGGCATTGCGACGCATCTGGCGACTACTCGGCGTTCACTGATGGCGGCGGCGGCGGCAAGGACGAGGCGGAAGACACCACCTTCCTGCGCGGAACGCAGACTGCCGACGACAACGGCATCGTCGAGTTCCAGACCATCGTGCCAGGCTGGTACACAGGTCGGGCGGTGCACATCCACCTCCGTGTGCACATGGGCGACGACATCGTGTTGACCAGTCAGTTGTTCTTCGATGCCGCGTACCTGGCCCAGGTGTACACGGGCGAGGCGTACGCCGAGTTCGGGCTGCCCGACACGTCGAACGAGGCTGACCGCATCGCCGGAAACGTGCAGACCGAGGGCACCATCGCGCACACGGCAGCCGGCGAGACCTCGCTGGGCACGGGCACCGTTGCGCTTCTCAACCTTGGAATCAACGCCTGAAACCACAGGGGCATCAACGCCTGAACCACAGGGTCGGTGCCCAGCCAACCTCAGCCAGCGGCACGTTTGCGGGCATCGGCAGGCGCGGCGCGAGCGGCCAGAATTGCAGCGCCCAGCACCGACGCAGTGCGCACGATGTCAGCGTGTTGCATCCCCAGCGCGGCAATGAGTTCATCCTGCGACCGGTCGGTGGCCGCCTCGATCTGGACGCGAGCTTCGCGCCCCGCCATGGTCAGGTCGCCGACGCTGGTCATCCAGCCCCGGCGCCTCAGGCCGGCGGACGCCACCTCGACCCGGTCCGTCGAGTAGCCACGTGTGGACGTGTACTCGCCGGCGCGATAACCCAACCAGCATTCGGTCAACACGTTCATCGTGACCACGTCGAGACCAGCGGCAACACAGGCGGCGATGTGCCCGTCGCCGCGGTGCTCGCGCACCAATTCGCTGGCTCGCCACGCTCGGCCGTACGCGTCGTGTGGCATGTCCAGATCGCGCAGCGCCGCGAACAGCGGACGCCCCGTGGCGTCGAGCGCCGCGAGTGACGGCAGCAGACGATCGGCAAAAGCGGCGACGGTGGCGGGCGCAACGCCCGAGGTGGCCGCCTGCAAGCCGGCCGACGCGCCGTCGGCACGCGCCGCCAGAATGGCGTCGCGTGTCGAGATCGACCGACCGAGTTGCAGCACCGTCGTCAGCAGCGTGTGCTCGAACGCGCCGAACGCGGCCACCACCACAGCGGGCGCAACATCGGCACCGAGCGCGGCCGCGCGACCCCAGACGTAGCCGTCGAAGAAGTCGTGACCCAGTGCACCCATGCGCTCTGCCGCGCTGCGCGACCACCAACCAATGGTGGCGATGGGCTCAAGAGCATCGCGCAGCGCCCGAGCGGGTGTATCGGGCACCACCGGCGCCGCCTGTGGTGTGACGGCGGGCGTGAGGAAGTGCGTGGCGATGGCGTCGTAGTCCATCGTCCGATGATGACAGCCGACCGCCGGGCAATCGGTGATGGAGCGCCTCGGCGCCCGTGCCGGTGGTCATGCCGGCCGACACCTCAGACCGCGGTGAGCGCCCGGATGTACACCGCCGACTCGCGGCGTCCGACCACAGCCCCCACCTCGAAGTGATCGCACACATCCTGGATCGCCTGAGCGTGATCGTCCAGCAGATCCTGGATCTGGTCGTCATCGAGGTGTCGTAGCCACCCCTGACGATCGAGTGAGTCCTGCAACGCCTCGCGCAGACGGGCACCGGTGATCTCGGCGCGTTCGACCACCATGGCCGTGGTGGTGGCGCGCGAGCTGGCGAGGCCGGGAAACCCACGCTCGCATCCGCAACGCTGGCTCGATGCGCACGATGCCGTCACCGGGGTGACCAACTCGCCTTCCAGTGCCCAGCAGTAGTCGCCGGGCACGGCGCCCTGTGTTCGCTGTGTCGCAATCATCACCCTCATATCCGTGCTCCCTCGCTCGTGGTTGCAACCCATCGTGAACCCGGGGTGCCACACGGTGCGCGGGCGTCATCTCGCGGGCGTCGTTTGTAGCGCCGCATCGGGCCGATCGTCAGGCCGTCCGCGTGACCGGGGGCCAGTCGCCGGCATCCACCGTGCACCACACCACGTGGAACTCGCTGTGCTTCTCGACGCCCCACTCGGTGGCGATCGCCTCGATCAGCCGCAGCCCCAGGCCACCGACCCGACCAGGGTTGGCGTCGACCACCAACGGCACCGAATCAGGATCCCAATCACGAATCTCGAACCGAGCCGTGCCATCGATGTGACAGGTCAGCTCGAATGGCGTCTGCGCATGCAGGACGGCGTTGGTGGCGAGCTCAGAGATCACCAGACGCGCCTTCTCGACCGCCGGCTCGGACCAACCTCGCGCCAGCAGCAGGTCGGCAACGTACTCGCGTGCATCGCGCACCCGATCGGGGTCCTCGTCGAACACGCGCTGACCGCGCACCTGGGCGTCGGGCACGATGTGTGGATCGCTTGCCGATGTCACGACGTGCCTGCAACCTGTTTCACGCGTTGTTTCACGCGTCGACAGATTCCCACGAGCTGCTGCCGGCAAACGACCCGATCGATCCCCCGCTCGCTCATACGGCCCGTCTGCCCGGCGCGATCGGATGCACACAGATGCCGACGTGATCGCTGGATTCGGCAAGACTCGCCGGGCATCTGCCGGGTGGACCGGTGACGATGCCCCGGGAACCAGGGAAAAATGTCAAGGAGCGTGCCATGACCAAGAACACCGCGCTGGTTCGACGGCCCAGCCCATTGCTGACCCAAGGCGTGGTCACCCATGTGAAGCGACAGCCGGTCGATGTCACTCGTGCCCTGCGCCAGTGGCAGGGCTACGTCGATGCCCTGGCCGCCAACGGCTGGACGATCATCGAGGTGCCCCCAGCCGACGATTGCCCCGATGGCGTGTTCATCGAGGACGCACTGGTCATGTACGGCCACGTGGCGGTGATCACCCGCCCGGGCCACGTCGATCGTCGGGCCGAGACCGCCACTGTCGAGTCGGTGGCTGCGGCGCTGGGCTGCACCATCGAACGGATCACGGCGCCGGGCACGCTGGATGGTGGCGATGTCCTGAAGGTCGGCCCGACCGTGTACGTCGGTCGAGGTGGTCGCACGAACGATGCCGGCATTCAACAGCTGCGCACCGTGTTGCAGCCGCATGGCGCAACCGTCGTTGTCGTACCGCTCAGCAAGGTGCTGCACCTGAAGTCGGCGGTGACGGCCCTACCCGATGGCACCATCATCGGCTGGATGGACGCCATCGACGATCCCGCCGTGTTCCCGAACTTCGTTGCGATGCCAGAAGAGTCGGGAGCACACGTCGTGCTGCTGGATGACGATCGCCTGTTGATGGCGGCCGACGCGCCGCGCAGCGCCGAGCTGCTGCGCGCCCGCGGCTACCACCCAGTGACTGTCGACATCAGCGAATTCGTGAAGCTGGAAGGCTGTGTCACCTGCCTGTCGGTGCGGCTTCGTCAGCCGCAGGCTGCCGTCACGGCCTCCGCGTCCGAGATCCCAGCTGACGGGGCCGATCGCTGAACTGCCTGCCGTCGAAGTAGCTCGGATTGGTGTCGGGTCGGCCACGCCGGCTGGTCCACCGCCAGGTGAGCGAGATCCGAGGATTCGGCGTGTCGGCCATGGGCACGCCGTGCAACCAGTTGCGCTGGCATGCCCCGCCCATGACCAGCAGGTCGCCTTCGCCGGGCATCAACACGACATCGTCAGCATCGCTGCCCGCCGGCACGCGCTCGACCACCTCGGCGAGGGGCGCCCGTTGCCGCAGTACGAACGGCCGGCGCTGGCCCAGCACGACAATGGCGATCAGCGTCTCGTCCAGCCATCGCATCTCCCGGTCGCTGTGCAGTCCTTGGAAGTCGTCGCCGGTGCGATACAGGATGGCCGCCACACCGGTGAACGGAACCCGATAGGTGGCACCGAGGTGCAGATCAGTCTGGCGCAGCATCGGCCGACTGTCGGCGCGGACGCCCGCCGACAGACGCCGTTCGGGCACGTAGGCGTCGTACCGCAGCACCTCGTTCTGCATCCAAGCGGTCCCCTCGTGCAGATCGTGGAACGCGGTCTGCGCATCGCGAACGAAGTTGGGGACGATGTCGACCCACGAGGTGTCGTCGAGCTGGCGCCGGTCGGCCTTTGCTCGACGATCGATGGTCAACTCGCTGGACATGGTCGATCAGTATGGCCGGTCGGCGATGCCGGGACGAGCCTCGATCCTCACACGGGTTGCGGCCACGGGTGCGGCTCCCATCACGCGCAGCCACCGCGCGTGTGCAACCAGCGCCTGCCACGGGCTGGCGAACTGGCGGACAGCGATGTGGCTTTGCGCGCACACCCGGTCGAGGCGCTTGGCGACCAATGGGTACACGGGCATGGGCCGCCGCAGCGGTTGCGGTGTGCACGTGGTTGCTCCTCGGATGTCCTGCAATCGAACTGCCGGGGTCTGGGGCACGCCACACGTGAGTTGGCCGAAGCAGATTCTATCGAACCTGGCGGCGACGGGCGACCGCGCACTGCTGGTCAGGCGTTGGGACCAAAATGTGCCAGCAGGTGCTCGAAGCGAGCAAGCTCGTCGTCGTCCAATTCGGACAGCACCGGCACCTGGGCCTGGAGGCGCGACTGGAACGCACGTCGCATCTGGTCGCCCGCCGAGGTCAACATGACCTGCTTCACCCGGCGATCGCTGGGCGATGCCTGGCGGCTGACCAACCCCCGCTGCTGGAGGCGGTCGACGATGCCGACGATGTTCGACGCATCACAGCTGAACTGTGCGGCCAGATCACGCTGCGAACACGGTTGGCCGGCCATCAACAGCACCCGCGCCTGAGGCGGGGTCAGATCGAACTGGGCGGCGCACTGAACGTAGAAAGCGCGCATCGACTCGACGGCGACGAACAGCTGCGCCACCACGTGATCAAGCTGGTCGCCACGAGACCGAGTGCTCGAGGGCATGAGTCACAGTGTAAGGAGAAATGATTGAAGTCGACAACGAGTTTTCGCTACGGTTGCATGTGTGAACGTCTCGATCATCGCGACACGGCGCAACACCGGCAATCCCCGCCGTGTGCGCGCGTTCGCACTCGAGCTGGCCGTCGTTTCCACCGTCTACTTGCTGTACCGGTCGGGTCGGTTGTTCACTCGAGATGCCAGCACTCAAGCGATGCGAAACGCGGGGCTGGTCATCGACGTCGAGCGGTCGCTGGGCATCTTCAGCGAGAAAGCAGTCCAGGGCTGGGCACTGGGCAGCGACACCGTGATCGATGTCATGAATCGTTACTACGTCGGTGTTCACTTTCCCCTCACGATCGCGTTCCTGTTGTGGGCGTACCTGCGGCACCCTCACGCCTACCCCACCATCCGCACGTGGTTCGTCATCGTCACCATGGCTGCGCTGGCCATCCACGTGGGCTTTCCGTTGGCTCCGCCGCGCATGACGCCCGGTTTCGTCGACACCCTTCACGAGTTCGGCCCACGCATCTACAGCACCGACCCTCGCCGCTCGGTGGCCAACCAGTTCGCGGCCATGCCGTCGCTGCACTTCGGTTGGTCGCTCATGCTGGCAGTGGGATTCGTCGCCATCAAACGTACGCGCCGCAGCGCGCTCGCGTTCGTGCATCCCGCAGTCACGCTGTTCGCCATCGTCGCCACCGGCAACCACTACTGGATGGACGCCATCGTGGCCGGCTTGTTGGTTGCGGTGGTGGGCGTCGGCATCGTCCTGTGGCAGTTGATCCATGCGCCCACAAGCCCGGCTGCCACGCGCTCGTCTTCGGCCGAGCATGCGCCCGATGGCGCCGAGCCGCTGAACGACGCAGCCGCTCAGCCGATCAATCCCGATCGAACTTGCCCTGTGGCAACAGGCAGCCGAGAACGCTGCCGGCAGCGATTGCCGGGCCAACACGAGCCGGTCGCGGCCGAGCCTGTGTGCGCGAACCCGCCCTGAGTTGCAGCCCCGGGGGTGACATCACGCGGAACAGGTAGATGTTGAATGGGACGGATCGAACGATTGCTGGCGCTCATCCAGGACACCGGGAACGACGGTGCCCTCCGATCTCGGCCCGAACTGATCGCGGTTCAGCCTGATCGCGGTTCACAACGGCACGCCGACGTTTGCCGCCCGGCAGATGAGGTACACAGCAGGCAGAGCGGCCCCGGACCCCGGTCGACACTGCGCCTCCTTGTTCACCACCCTTCGTCAGCCGCGACACGACAGCCGGGATCGACCCATGCCACATCGAGAAGATGACGACGTTGCTGCGGGCGAGGGCGCTTCATCGGTCCGGCTGGAACTGTCCAACAGCCTGGCCGCCCCGAAGGCTGCTCGGCATGTGATCGAGGGCCTGTTGGTCGATCAAACCCATACCTTCATGGACGACGCGCTGTTGATGACCAGCGAGCTGGTGACGAACGCCGTGATGCACGCCGGTACGAAGTGCACGATGTGTGCGCAGTTCGATTCGGCGTCGGGATGGTTGCGTGTGGAGGTTGCCGACCGGTCGCACCATGTGCCGGCACTTCCGATGCAACCAGATGCGGATGCGATCGGTGGTCATGGGCTGCGCATCGTGGCAGCGATCGCCCGACAATGGGGCGTCGCCACGACCCGAACCGGCAAGGTGATGTGGTTCGAGCTGGGCGGCGGCTCGGCGACGGTCAGCTGATGTGCCCGACCCAGGGTGCGAACGACCTTAAAGTGTTCGACATGCGAACGTCTGTTGATGGCTCGGGACAGCGGGCGACCGAGGCCGGCAGCGACTTCGTGCAATCGCTGGAACGAGGGCTGGCAGTCATTCAAGCCTTCTCGGCGACCAGTCCGCGGCTGACTCTCAGCGATGTCGCCCGGGCCACGGGGCTGACTCGCGCTGCGTCGCGCCGCTTCCTGCTGACCTTGCAGCACCTGGGGTTCGTCGACAGCGACGAGCGCGAGTTCTTCCTGACGCCACGCATCCTGCGGCTGGGTTACACCTACCTGTCGTCCACTCCGTTCTGGAGCTTGGCCCAGACCCACGTCGAGGAACTGGTCGACCGTGTGCACGAGTCGTCGTCCATCAGCGTGCGCGATCGCGACGAGATCATGTACGTGGCCCGGGTGCCCACCAAGCGGATCATGACCATCTCGTTGGCCGTGGGCACGCGGTTGCCCATGTACCCCACCTCGATGGGTCGCGTGCTGCTGGCCGGCCAGTCTGACGACGAGATCGAACGCGTATCTAGCTCGCGCCGAGTTGCGCCCGCTGACCGGTCGAACCGTGACCGATCCGGCCGCACTTCGAGCGATGGTGATGGACGTTCGCGAACAGGGTTGGGCGCTGGTCGATCAAGAACTGGAAGACGGCGTGCGCAGCGTGGCCGCGCCGCTGTGCGATGCCAGTGGCCACGTGTTGGGCGCCGTCAACGTGTCGGCGCACGCCACCCGCACCAACCTCGACGTCTTGCGCAAGCAGTTCCTGCCGGCCTTGCTGGACACCACGGCGCGCATCAACGACGATCTCAGCCGCCGTCGCTGAACGGCGGCCCGTTGCCATCGTCCGCCGCCGCCCGTGCGTACCTCGTCGGCCAAGGGGTGTCGCTTGCCTGCGCCGAACACCACCCGTTGCGGCAGCGCCTCGTCGACGAAGTCGAACGTCACGCTGCCTGGAGCTCTCGCAACGCGTCGATCTCGTGGTACGTCGGCAACGCGGTCTGGCCCAGATCGTCGGCAAATCGCAACGGCCAGCCGGTGGCGGCTGTGCACTGGTCACGAGTCACGCCCGGATGCATCGAGGTCATCACCAGCTCACACGACTTCGGGTCGGGTTGCAGCACACCCAGGTCGGTGATGACCAACGTGGGCCCTCCAGCTGCGCGCCACCCAGAAACCCGACGTCGATCCGCCCGGCCTGCAGCCAATAGGCAAACATCTCGGGAACGCTGACGACCGCATCGGCGGTTTCGGCAAGCTCGCCGTCGCCGAT
>JANNFQ010000335.1:0-11125 GCA_031380045.1 Acidimicrobiaceae bacterium | reverse complement strand
GCCACTGGGCCCGGAAGCCGATCATCAAGCTGTGAGGGAACGGCCACGGCTGACTGCCCCGGTACGTGACCGCGCCGACCTGCACGCCCACTTCTTCGAACACTTCGCGGATGACCGCTTGCTCAAGGCTTTCGCCCGGCTCGACGAACCCCGCCAGACAGCTGTACATGGGCGCCCGGAACTGCACGCCCCGGCCCAGCAATGCCTCTTGATCGGCGCCCGGTTCGCCACGCGTGACCAGTGTGATCATGGCCGGCGCCAGCCGCGGGTAGGCCAGCAAACCGCAGGCCGGGCACTGCATCGACCGGTCCGATTCCGATGGCGCAGTAGGCGTTGCACAGCGCCCGCAGAACCGATGCGTTCGTGCCCACTCGGCCAGTTGTACGGCACGTCCCGCCAGCGCCCACTCGGCCTCTGTCGACCGCCCGAAGTACGAGTACAGGTCAACTGCTGCGCCATCCGACGGGTCGTGGCCGTGGGGCACGTCAACCGCCCAGACTCCCTCGTCGTCGAGCGTGCCGAGGAAGTGCCGTGGCGCGTTGTCGATCTCGATGCGATCAGACACGAACACCGACGAACCGATCACATGGATGTAGCGGTGGCGCGAGATGGTTGCCGCCGGCTGCAACGAAGGAATGAAGCTGGACACGGCGGCCCACCGTAGGCGACCGTCGGCCGGACGGGGCCAGCCGGCTGGTCGCACGCTGGATGGGCAGCGCTGGGCTGGGTCGCTGGGCTGGGTCGCTGGACTGTTCGGCGCGGCAGGCGCGCCCGTAGAGTCGGACACATGACTACTTCCGCTTCCAATGTCGTCATCGTCGATGCTGTCCGAACCCCCATCGGCCGCCGCAACGGTGGATTGTCCAGCATGCACCCGGCCGACGTGCTGGGCGCCGTTCAACGGGCGATCGTCGAGCGCACCGGCATCGATCCGGCCGAGGTCGGGCAGGTTGTGGGGGGTGTCGTCAGCCAGGTCGGCGAACAGGCCTTCAACTTGACGCGCACTGCATGGCTGGCCGCGGGCCTGCCCATGAGCACGCCCGCCACCACGGTCGACACGCAGTGCGGCAGCAGCCAGCAGGCCACCAACCTTGCTGCGTCGCTGGTCGGCGCGGGTGTCGTCGATGTGGCCCTGGCGTGCGGTGTCGAACTGATGAGCCGCATCCCCATCGGTGTGGGCGGATCGAAGAAGCTGGGCCTGGGCATTCCGATCCCCAAGACGTACTTCGGGCAGTACGAGATGACATCGCAGTTCGAGGGCGCCGAGCGCATCGCCGACAAGTGGGGCATCACCCGCGCCGACACCGACGCCTTCGGTTTCGCCAGCCAGCAGCGTGCCGCGCAGGCGTGGGCCGAGGGTCGCTTCGACGGGCAGTACATCACCCTCGAAGCCCCCGACGTCGATGCCGAAGGCAACCCCACGGGCAGCACGCACACTGTCGATCGCGACGAGGGCCTGCGCGAGACCACCATCGAGAAGCTGGCCACGCTGAAGCCGGTGGGCCGCGAGAACGGTGTGCATACGGCAGGCAACTCCAGCCAGATCAGCGACGGCGCGTCAGCCGTGCTGCTGATGACCGAAGAGAAGGCGGCAGCCTTGGGTTTGAAGCCCCGCGCACGCATCGTGGACACCTGCTTGGTCGGTGTCGACCCCGTGCTCATGCTGACCGGCCCCATCGACGCCACGCAACGCCTGCTGGCGCGCACCGGTCTGTCCATCGACGACATCGACACGTTCGAGATCAACGAGGCGTTCGCCTCGGTGGTGCTGGCGTGGCAGAAAGAAGTCGGCGCCGACCCGGCCAAGACCAATCCCAACGGCGGCGCCATCGCCCTGGGCCACCCGCTGGGCGGTACGGGCGGCTTCTTGATGACCAAGGCGCTGTACGAGCTCGAGCGCACCGGCGGCCGCTACGGCCTGGTCTCCATGTGCTGCGGCGGCGGCCTGGGCACCGGCACGATCATCGAGCGGATGTAACCCCGGGCATCGAACGTTCCGCGACGATGCGGGGTCGTGGCCGATAGACCGGTTTGATGAGTCGATGGCTGCTGTTGATCGTTGCGACGACCGGCATCACCGCCTGCGCGCAACGACCGCAGCCGTCGTCTGCACCGCCGCCACCGACCGTCGTCCAGGCCAATGCAGTGCTGGTGCGAGTGGTCGATGGCGACACAGTCATCGTCGACATCGGCAGCGATCGCGAGACGTTGCGGCTGATCGGCATCGACACACCCGAGACGGTCAAGCCCAATTCGCCGGTCGAGTGCTTCGGACCCCAGGCATCGGCGTTCACCAAGCACCTGCTGCCGGTGGGTACACCGCTCCGGCTGGAACGCGATGTCGAGGCTCGCGACGACTACGGGCGGCTGCTCGTGTACATCTACATGGCCGTCGATGGCACGTTCGTCAACCTCGAGCTGGTCCGCCAGGGGTACGCCTCGTTGTTGACCTTTCCGCCCAACGTGGCCCATGTCGACGACTTCGTCGCTGCCGCCCAGGCCGCACAGCAGGCCGATCTCGGCCTGTGGTCAGCATGTTCGGGATAGCGTGCGGCCCGTGAACGCGTCTGCTGCAGGCCTTGCCGAACGCCTGGGCCACCCGGCCGACGCCAAGCTGCTGATCATCTCGTGCGACGACCTGGGGTCGTGTCATGCGGCCAACGAGGGCGTGTACGCCGCGCTGCGCGACGGGGTGGCCACGTGCGCGTCGCTCATGGTGCCGGCGCCCTGGGCGCGCCACGCCGCGGTCGGCTACGACGGCGACGACCTGGGCGTGCATCTCACCCTGAACTGCGAGCACGACACCTACCGCTGGGGGCCGATCACCCACGCACCCTCGCTGCTCTCGGGCGAAGGTGGCTTTCCGCGCAACGTCGAAGACCTGTGGGAACACGCCGATCCGGCCGAAGTGCTGCGCGAATGTCGAGCGCAGATCGAGCGGGCGATGGCATGGGGCATCGATGTCACCCACCTGGCGCCGCACCTGTCGTCGATCACGCTGCGACCCGAGTTCTTCGACGTGTACATGGAGCTGGCCGTCGAGTTCCGGCTGCCCATTCGGCTGCCCTCCAGCATCACCGCCGATCAGGCCGGCTTCCCCTTCCGGCAACTGGCTGCCGACGAGGGCGTGCTGTTTCCCGACCACTTCGGCCACGACTGGCGAGCAGGCAGCCGCGAACGCGTGTACCACGCCATCGAATCGCTGCAGCCGGGTGTCACCGAGGTGCACGTGCAGCCGGCCATCGATACGCCCGAGGTGCGCGCCATCACGCCATTGGCGGAATCGTGGATCGACGATCTGCGTCTGGTCACCAAAGATCACCAGTTGCGCGAGCTCATCAACGACTGTGGCGCAGTGTTGATCGGCTATCGGGCGCTCAGGGACGCGATGCGAGCCGGCTGATCGCCGCTGCGGCCTGGCCGCTGCGCAACACGTCCAGCAGCTGCCCGGTGTGCCCGGTGGCCTTCAACTTGCCCTGCATGTACGCCACCGACGGCTCGAGGCCGGCATCCGCGGCGGCGATGGTGATGATCACGTCGGCGGTGTCGTCGCCCTCGACCACTTCGTCCTTCTTGCCGAAAGCAACGCGGTACTGGACGGTCATGATTGGACGCTCATGATTGGGCCTGGACCTGCTCGCGCAGGCCGGCGAACAGATCCGTCTCGATCTCGTCAGCCGCAGGTTGGCCGACCAACGAGCGGGCCAGGATCCAGTCTTCGTAGGGATACACCGCGGCCAGCTGTGCGTCGTCGAGGCCGAACCACCACGATTCCTTCGGATCGACCTGTGTGGCGTGGGCGCGCAACGCCCCCGTGCGAGCCCACAGGTACGGACCGATGTCGAGCTTGGTGGTGATGCGCTCGTCGAACCCGGGGCGGTCCAGCCACGCCTGGTCGAACGGCGACTCGCCGCGCAGCTTGATCATGCCCTCGTGCACGGCAATCAGCCGTGCCTTCGACCACGCGCTGTAGTACAGCTTCGACGGCTGCCACGGTGCGCCAGCTTCGGGGTACCAGGCCGGGTCGCCGGCGCGCTCCCATGCTGGCACCGTGATGTCGTGCACCTTCAGGTGGTCGGGATGCGGGTACCCGCTTTGATCGTCGCCATACGTGATGACTACTTGCGAGCGTTCGCGGCGAATGATCGCCACCAGGCGTCCGACGGCTTCGTCCATGGGCGCCATGTGGAACGAGTCGGGGTGGCTGTTGGCCGGAGAGTCGGGCATGCCCGAGTCGCGGTAGCCCAGCATCTCGACCGTGTCGAAACCGATGATCTCGGCCGACAGCTGCAGTTCGCCCGGCCGCAACTGTGCCAACAGGGCCTTCTCTTGTTCGGGCGTCAGGTCGTGGAAGGGTTGGCCCGGCTGGCGCAGGCCCGGATTCTGCAGATCGCCCTCTTCGCCGCCGGTGCAGCACACCAGCACCGTGCGCACCCCCTGCTGCTTGTACATGGCCAGCGTGGGCGCACCCTTCGACGCTTCGTCGTCGGGGTGGGCGTGGACGGTCAGGATGCACAAGGGCGCTTCGCTCACCTGCAATTCGATCACCCGCATGAGGTTACCGGGCGTCCCGAATCGCGTGCCGCCGAGCCGTACACTTCGGTCATGCAGTTGCGGGCCGCAGTCGTCATCACACTCGCGTCCGTGGTGCTGATCGCCAGCGCATGCAACGACGACGGTCGCACGCTTCGCCCGGCCACCCCCGACCAGGTGGGCAGTGTCTCGACTCTGGCTCCGGTGACCGAACCGACGGGCTTCGACGATGGGATCGACGATGGCTTCCCCGCCGGTTCAGAAGGTTCCACCACTACCTCGGGCGGCCCAACCGACGTTCAAGAGCTGGTCCTGACCTCGTCGTTCGACGAGGGCGGGCCGATCGACCCGAAGTTCACGTGCCAGGGAGACAACATCTCGCCCACACTCAGTTGGAGCACGCCGCCCGACGCCACTGTCGAGATCGCGATCACCATGGTCGATCTCGACAACACCAACTTCGTGCATTGGGCCATGGCCGGCATCGACCCACTCTCTGTGGCGCTGGGCGAGGGTCTGGTTCCTGAGTTCGCGATGCAGGGAATCAACGGAACCGGTCAGCCCGGCTACACCGGTCCGTGTCCCCCCGCAGGTGAGACGCACTCGTATCGCTTCACCGTGCACTTCCTCGACCAGCAGACCGAGCTGGGTGACGGCACCCCCGGCGCCGATCTGATCGCCTCGATCGAGGGGTCGACCTTTGCGAGTGCCAGCACTACGGGCACCTATAGTCAGAGCTGAGCGTGGCCGATACTCAACAGGCGGTTGAACCGCCACGCTACATACCAGAGTCAGGATCCATCATCGATCTCCCGCTGCCTTCGCTGCCGGTTGCGATCTTTCAAGCCGACCGGGACGGTCGTATTGCCGCGGCCAACCTGGCCTTTCGCGCCTTGGCACTGGGCGGCGAGGTGCCCTCTGCGCGCACCACCCCGTGGTCGAATGCACATCCTGCCGACCGTTCGGTGGCCGAGGCAGCCTGGCGTCAGGCCAGCGAGGCCGAGGCCGACTTCGTGTTCGAGTTCCGCGTGTGGCACCGCGATGGGCGGCTGCTGTGGGTTCGGGTCAACGCCAGTCCAGTGCGCGACGAGATGGGTCGCATCGGTGGCTACGCAGGTGTTGCGGTGGACGACACCGAGACCGTCGGCAAGCGGCTGCTGCTCGACCGCCTGCTGGGCGTGGTCGAGCCGTCGTCCGACGCAGTGCTCATCCTCGATCGCAACGGTGCGCCCGTGTACACCAACGAGGCGGCCCGCAACCTGTTCGGCGTCGATGACTCGGTCGACCTCATCCGCGACCCGTCGGTCAGAGCCCTGCTGCAAACCATCCGTGATCAGGTGCCCCGCGAACTGCTGACCTCGTCCACCACGTCGCAGTGGTCCGGCGAGGTCGGCTTCCGCGGTCCCGACGGCCTGGAACGCATCCTCGATGTCGATCTGGTCATCCATCGCGACCAGCACGGCGTCATCGAGTACTGGGGCGGGGTCACGCGCGATGTCACTGCCCGTAACCACATGCAGTCCGAGCTCATGCGTCAGGCCACACACGACGGCCTGACCGGTCTGCCCAACCGCATCCTGCTGCTGCGCAACGCCGCCGACGCGCTCGAACGAATCCGTGGCACCCGCAGTCACGTCGCTCTGCTGTTCCTCGACCTCGACAAGCTGAAAGACGTCAACGACAACGCCGGCCACGATGTCGGCGATGCATTGCTGGCCCAGGTTGCCAATCGCGTGGCGCATGCCACTCGCCCGGCCGACATCATCGCCCGCATCGGTGGCGACGAGTTCGTGGTGCTGTGCAACGGCAGCATCGACGAGCACTCGGCGCTCGAATTGGCCGAACGCGTTCGCCTGGCACTCAGCGGCAAGATGATGATCCGCGGCGTCGAGGTCGACCTCACTGTCAGCTGTGGCGTGGCCCTGGCCAACGCCGCGCAACTCGAAGGCGTGTCGTCCAGCGACGCCGCGCTGACGTTGCTGCGCAACTCCGACGCGGCCATGTACACGGCCAAGCGGCGCGGCCGCTCGCGAGTCGAGTTGTACACCGAAGCCATGCGGGCCGAGGGCGCCGAGCAAAAGCAGTTGGCTGCCGAGCTGGAACGAGCGCTGGCCAACAACGAACTGCGTCTGGCCTATCAGCCGATCATCTCCACCCACAGTGGCCGCGTCGTGGGCGCCGAGGCACTGCTGCGTTGGGATCACCCCACCCGTGGGCGTTTGCTGCCGGCCCAGTTCCTGCATCTGGCCAACGAGTCGGGTGCCATCGTGCCCATCGGCGACTGGGTCATCAACCAGGCCTGCCAGGACACCCGTGCGTGGTTGGCCGCTGGTCTGGTCGAGCGCACGTTCAGTGTGCATGTCAACGTGTCGCCTCGCCAGTTACAGGAAGGCACGTTCGTCGAGCGCGTGCTGGCCATCGTGCGATCGATGGACCTCAGCCCGCATCAACTCACGATGGACTTCGACGAGCAGACGCTCAACGACTCGCAGGCTGGTATCCCCCGTGCGTTGCAAGCGCTGCGGCGGTTCGGGGTGCAGTTGGCGCTGGACGACTTCGGTGTCGGCGTGTCGTCGCTGACTGCGTTGCGCGAGTGCGAGGCCGATGTTTTGAAGCTGGACGGCACCGTCGCCCGCAGCCTGGGTGCGAATGGCGACGACGACCCCATCGTGCGGGCCATCATCCAGTTGGCGCACGCGCTCGAGATGCAAGTGGTGGCCGAGTGGGTCACCTCCGCCGACCAGTTGCATCGGTTGCGCATGTTGGGCTGCGACATGGTGCAGGGCTACCTGTTGGGCGAGCCCATCGGCGCCGACACCTTCGCCAGCCGAACCGGCCGCACCACCAGCTGACCGTGTTTGCCGGCCCAGTCGTGCCGGCCGAGTCGTGCCGGTCGAGTGTCGCCGTTTGCACCAGGCGAGTCTGGGGTAATGGGTTGCGATGAACACTCATCCCCACCAGGCCGGCTCTGACGAAGCCGACCCAGAGAAGCAGAGCACGCCGGCCGGGGTCGTCGCCGACCTGGAAGACATGGCCGAAGAGTCGGGCGCAACAGTCGAACCCGACGAACCCCAACCCATCGAAATCGAAGCCGACTGAACGCTAGCGAACAGACCGGAGCGCCGGAGCGCCGAAGCAGCGAAGCAGCGAAGCAGCGAAGCACCGAAGCGCCTCGCGACAGGACGCGCACAAACGCTCCGCGGCTTTGCACGGTCACACAAACACGTTCGCTCGGGTCTGCGTGAGCCCACAAAGGCGCGGAGCGTCTATGCGGTCACGCAAACCGAGAACCGACGTAGCCCGGAACCGACGTAGCCCGGAAGCGACGAAGCCGACATGGCGGCCGAAGCGGGATCGGTGGCTGCCGCGGTGGGCTCAGTGGCTCGGACTCAGTGGCTCAGGCTGAGGCCGTCCAATGATTCGGCGAACTTCTCGAGGGCGGCGGCTCGGCGCGTGGGGATGTGCTCTTGCGGCGGATCGCTGGGCCGGTAGCGCTTCAGGATCTGCCGCGCCACGGTGACCTTGTGCACCTCGTCGGGGCCGTCGTAGATGCGGGCCGCGCGAGCAGCGCGATACATGGATTCCAAGGGCAGGTCGGTGGTGTAGCCAAGCGAGCCGTGGATCTGGATGGCGCGGTCGATCACGTTGTACAGCACCTTCGCGCCCCAGAACTTGATGACGCCGATCTCGACGCGCGCATCGCTGTAGTGCTTGCCGGCGGCGTGGAGCTGGTCCATCTTCCAGGCCGCCTGCAACGTGAGCAGGCGCGCGGCCTGCATCTCGGCATAGCTCTCGGCGATCCAGTCCTGCACCATCTGCTTCTCGGCCAGGATGGAACCGTGCGTGTAGCGGGTGAGGGCGCGCTCGCACAGCAGATCGAAGGCCCGCTGGCTTTGGCCCAACCACCGCATGGCATGGTGGATGCGGCCTGGGCCCAGGCGCTTCTGGGCCAGCGCGAAGCCCTGGCCGATGCCGTCTGCGCCACCGACGATGTTGTCGAACGGGACACGAGCGTTCTGATACAGGATCTCGGCGTGGCCACCAGGCTCGCCGGTCTTGTGATCGGGTTCGCCCATTGTGGGCACGTCTCGCAAGATGTTCACGCCGGGCGTGTTGGTGGGCACGATGATCATCGAATAGTTCTTGTACGGCGTCTCCAGGTCGCCGGTCTTGCACATGACGATCAGGAAGTCGGCGATGGAAGCGTTCGACGAGAACCACTTGTGGCCGTTGATGACCCATTCGTCGCCGTCGCGCATCGCGCTGGTGGTCAGCAACGTGGGGTCGGCGCCGGCGCCTGGCTCGGTCATCGAAAAGCAGCTGCGCATCTTGCCTTCCAGCAGTGGCGTCATCCACTGGTCTCGCTGGGCATCGGTGCCGCCCACGGCAATCAGCTCGGCATTGCCACTGTCGGGCGCGTTGTTGCCGAAGATGCTGGGCCCGTACGGCGTGGCGCCCAGGATCTCGTGCATCAGGCCCAACTTCACCTGGCCGAAACCGAGGCCGCCCATGTCGGGCGGCAGGTGCGCGGCCCACAGTCCTTGGCGCTTGACCTCTTCTTTCAGCGGCGCGGTGATCTGCGCGAACGTGGCTCGTCCCTCGGGGCTGCGCCAGTGATCGGCGATGGCCTCCAGCGGCATGATCTCTTCGCGCACGAAAGTGCGCATCCATGCCAGCTTCTCTTCGAACTCGGGCTCTGTCTGGAAATCCCACGCCATCGTGGCGTCTCCTCTCGTGCGGCTCGTGCGGCTCGTGCGGCCGGGCGGCCCCAGCACTGTCGGGGCCCGACGGGGCGACCATAGCCCGGGTCCGTACACTCGCTGTCAGTGGCCGCAGCATCGTTCGACGATCTCTCGACGGTGTTGTCCGTGGCCGTCCTGGGATTCATGGCAGTGCGTCTGGTCACCGGCGTGCGGGTGTCGCGAAGCCGATCTGGGCGTCGTGTCGTCACTGCGGTCAGGCAACGCTTCGGCTGGCGACACGTGTGGCCGGTACCCATCGTGCTCACGCTGGTCATCATCGCGGCGTCGATCATCATGGCCGTACCCGGCCTGGATTGGGGTTGGTGGAGCGCGATCGGTGGCGACGGCAACCCGGTGTTCGGCTCCACCGAGTCCACGTCGGGCACCGCGTGGGAGTGGCTGATCCCGCTGGTCTTCATCTGCCTGCTGATACCAGCGCTGCCACTGTTCGCCCACGCCGAAGAGCGCATGTTCAGAACCGGCGCCGAGCAGTGGACCCCGGCCAGGCGCCTGTTGAAGATCGTTCAGTTCGGCATGGTCCACGCGCTGATCGGCATTCCGGTGGGCGCTGCGCTGGCACTATCGGTCGGCGGCGCGTATTTCATGCGGGTCTACCTGCGCGAGCACGCACGCACCGGGTCGTCCAACGAGGCGACGATGGAATCCACGACCGCGCACGCCGCCTACAACGGTGTCATCATCGGCGTCGTGCTGATTGCCATCGTGTTGGGTGCAGTGTTCACGTGAGGGCCGAGCCGGTCGACATCGACATCGTGCGCGATCGATCGGTGACGGTCACCTTCGACGACGACATGCGCTGCGAGTTCCCCGTGATCGCGCTGCGATCCGCCTGCCCATGCGCCACATGTCGCGGCATGCGCGAGCGCGGCGAATCGGCCTGGCCGCGACCCGGGCAACCCGAGACCATCACTATCCTCGATGCTCAGCTCAGCGGTGCGTGGGGCCTGTCGATCGATTGGAGCGACGGGCACAGCACCGGCATCTACGCGTGGGAGGTGCTGCGTCGGTGGTGGCAGGCGGGCTTGGATCAACAGATGGTCATCGATCCGATTCTCGCCGCTCCACTCGCCGATCCAATTGCCGCTCCAACTGCCGCTCCAGCGAACGTGGGCGACCGCTCGGCAACTGACGTCGCTCGGTAGCCTGCGACCCATGGCACTTCCTCCGCCGCCGACACCGAACAATCCGGCGCCGACCTCTCCGACCATGGCGCGCTGCTATCGCCACCCCGACCGCGAAGCTGGCCGCAGCTGCACTCGATGCGGCCGATCTGCGTGCAGTGATTGCCTGGTACAGGCGACGGTGGGGTCGCATTGCCTCGATTGCGCCAAGGCCGCCAGGCCCGACATCGCCACCCGGGCCAAGTGGTGGAACGCCCGTCAGCCCACGCTGATGACGTTCGTGCTCATGGGCACCAACTTCCTGGTGTTCCTGTGGGTAGCCGCGTCGAACCCCGATTCGCTGGGCGGTCGCGGCGGCATCTCCAGCCAGCAGTGCGATCTGGGCCTCAGCCGCGATGTGCTGAAGTTCGGCGGGGTGTGCGTCGATCACTACGTGCAGCCCGAGCAGTGGTACCGGTTGATCTCGTCGGGTTTCCTGCACTTCGGCATCATCCACATCGCCTTCAACATGTTCATGCTGTACCAGTTGGGGCAGTTGCTGGAACGACCGCTCGGACGGCTGAAGTTCACCATGCTGTACTTCGCGGCCTTGCTGGGCGGGTCGCTGGGCGTGGTGTTATTCGATCAACACCCACGGTAGGGGGGCGCGGCGGGCGCAGTGTTAGGCCGGATGGCGGCCGCCGCCCGCGGTATGCAGCATCAGGGTGT
>JANNFQ010000040.1:0-7098 GCA_031380045.1 Acidimicrobiaceae bacterium | reverse complement strand
TCGGAGTGCCACAGAACGGACCGGAACCGGGTCGACGCCGCAACGGGCGGCGCCGGCGACGGGCGCCGGCGCGGGGCGCCGAACCTGATTGCCGAATGCGGCTCACTCGGGTACTGTTGCTCGCGTATGTGCAACCGCGGCCAGCTGCTCCTTCTTATGTAGGGCAAGCGCTGCACCCTCGCGCTTGCCCGCACCCCCCGCCTCCCGGCCGGGGGGTTCTTCATTTTTGCCGCCGGAACCGTTCGCTGCACACCCGTTCGCACTCAGGAGATCAGACCCATGCCACCCAGCAATGTCACCCCGAAGAAGATGCCGTTCCAGAAGTACACACGCTCCGTACCGATCGTGTTGCGCGATCGCACATGGCCCGACGCCGTCATCGATCGCGCGCCCCTGTGGTGCAGCGTCGACCTGCGCGACGGCAACCAGGCACTCATCGATCCGATGGATCCGCAGCGCAAGCGCCGCATGTTCGATGTGTTGGTGAAGATGGGCTTCAAGGAGATCGAGGTCGGGTTCCCCTCGGCCAGCCAGCCCGACTACGACTTCGTCCGCCAGCTGATCGAGGACGATCTGATTCCCGACGACGTCACCATCCAGGTGCTGGTGCAGTGCCGGCCAGAGCTGATCGAACGCACCTACGAATGTCTGCAGGGCGCACCACGAGCCATCGTGCACTTCTACAACTCGACCAATCCGCTGCAGCGCGAGGTGGTCTTCGGCTTGGACAAGCAGGGCATCGTCGACATCGCCGTCAACGCCGCCAAGCTGTGCCGCAAGTTGGAGCAGACCGTTCCTGACACCGACATTCGTTACGAGTACTCGCCCGAGAGCTTCACGCTGACCGAGCCCGAGTTCGCCATCGAGATCTGCGAAGCAGTGATGGAGGTGGTCGAGCCCACGCCCGACCGACCGATCATCCTGAACCTGCCGGCCACCGTCGAGTGCTACACGGCCAACGTGTACGGCGACGTCATCGAGTGGTTCGGGCGCACGATTCGCCGCCGAGACAGCGTCGTGCTCAGCCTGCACCCGCACAACGATCGCGGCACCAGCGTGGCCGCGGCCGAGTTCGGCATCATGGCCGGTGCCGACCGGGTGGAAGGCACGCTGTTCGGCAACGGCGAGCGCACCGGCAACCTGGATCTGGTGAACGTGGCCATCAACCTGTTCGTCAATGGCGTCGATCCAGAACTGGACATCACCGACATCGACGCGTTGCGGCGTACGGCCGAGTACTGCAACCGGCTGCCCGTGCATCCTCGCCATCCGTGGGTGGGCGATCTGGTCTACACGTCGTTCAGCGGCAGCCACCAGGACGCCATCAAGAAGGGCTTCGACGCGCTCGACCGCAAGGCTGCTGCGTCGCCGACCGGCGAGTACGAGCAGTGGGGTGTGCCCTACCTGCCGCTTGACCCCAAGCACCTCGGACGCAGCTACGAGGCCGTCATCCGCGTGAACAGCCAGAGCGGCAAGGGTGGCGTGGCGTACGTGATGAAGACCGAGCATGGCTTCGATCTGCCGCGACGTCTGCAGGTCGAGTTCTCGAAAACCATCCAGCACATCACCGAAGACTCGGGCACCGAGATCAGCCCCGTCGTCATGTGGGACGCGTTCCAGGCCGAGTATCTGGTCGACGAACCACGGTTCAAACTGAGCTCGCACGAACTGCGCAGCGACTCGGACGGTCGCACATCGATCACCGCCCAGCTCGTGATCGACGGCCAGGCAACCACGGTGGTCGGCGAGGGCAACGGTCCCATCGATGCGTTCGTTCGCGCACTGCGCGCCGGCATCGGGGCCACCCTCGATGTCGTCGACTACGCAGAGCACGCCATGGGTCAGGGCTCGGAAGCCACGGCCGTGGCCTACGTCGAGACAAGTAGCCCCGGCCACGGCGTGCTGTGGGGTGTGGGCACCGACCCCAACATCATCACGGCGTCGTTGCGTGCCGTCCTGAACGCCCACGAGCGCGCGCAGCGCTGACCGCGCTTCCACGCGCGGTACCATCGCACGATGGTGCGTTTGCTCAGGCGGATCGTGCTCGCGTCGCTCTTCATCGGAGGTGCCGTGTTCGTGGTGCGTCGTCGTCGCGGCCTGCCTGCGGCGGGCGCGTCTCGCGACTCGTCGCCCCACACCTCCAGCACTGCGTGGCCACCGATCACCGACGACGACGGGGTCGCCACGTTCGCGGCATCACGTATGGCCACCGACCGACGCGCCGACGCGCGGCCGTTCGTCGAGGTAGCCAATGAAGGCGACGCCGGCCCGTCTGCCCAGCCGGCGAGATGGGTCGCACCGATCGACGGGCAATGCCCTGACGGCTACCCCATCAAGGCCAACGACAACTCGATGATCTTCCATGTGCCCGGCGGCCGTTTCTACGACCGAACAGTGCCCGAACGCTGCTATGCCGACGCCGATTCGGCCACCGCCGACGGCTATCGTGCCGCAAAGGCTTGAACCAAGGGGATCTGATGAAGGTAAGCGTCGACTTCGATGTGTGCGCGTCCACCGGAGCATGCATGCAAGTGTGCCCAGAGGTGTTCGAGGTGCGCAGCGACGGCTACCTCTACATCCTGCAGGAAGAGCCGGGCGAAGAGTTGCGCGAGAAGGTGCAGACGGCCGCCGACATGTGTCCGACGGCTGCCATCACCGTCGAGGACTGATCGCGTTGGGTTTCACCGACGCGCTGAACCACGCGTGGCGACGGTCCGATTCCATGTTGTGCGTCGGGTTGGACCCAGACCCCGCCCGGCTGCCGTCACCACTCGATGGCACGCACGACGCCATCGAGCGCTTCTGCCGTGAGATCATCGACGCCACCGCCGACCTGGTGTGCGCGTTCAAGCCGCAGATCGCCTACTTCGCCTCGCAGCGCGCCGAGGCCCAACTCGAGCGCATCTGTCACTACATCCGCACCACATATCCCGACGTGGTGTTGATCCTCGACGCGAAGCGGGGCGACATCGGCCCGACTGCGGAGCACTACGCCCGCGAGGCGTTCGGGCGATACGGCGCACATGCCGTGACGGTCAGTCCGTATCTGGGTACTGATTCGGTCGAACCGTTCCTGCGCCACACGGGCCACGGCGTGCTGGTGTTGTGTCGAACCTCGAACCCGGGCAGCGGCGATTTCCAATCGCTCCAGGTCGACGGCGAGCCGGTCTACATCCATGTGGCTCGCCGCGTGGCCGAACAATGGAGTCAGATCGGCGAATGTGGACTGGTGGTCGGCGCCACATATCCAGACGAACTTCGCCGAGTGCGACAGGTCGTGGGCGACATGCCGCTGTTGGTGCCCGGAGTTGGCGCGCAGGGTGGCGACATCGAAGACATCGTCGCCGCCGGCGCCGACTCGCACGGTTTCGGTATGGCCATCAGTTCGTCTCGGGCGATCCTGTATGCGTCCGACGGAGCCGACTTCGCCGAGGCGGCGCGCTCCGCCGCCATCGCCACACGCAACGAGATCAGCCGCTTCGCGCGACGCTGAACTCGCCGTTCTCCGAGCGGGCTCAGCCGATCAGGCTGTTCACCGAGATGATGCCCGGCGCGTTGCGCAGCGCGGCCACCACGTTGGTGGGCACGGGCGCCGTGGGTGCGATCAACATGACTGCAGTACCCGGCTCGACAGCACGGCCGACGTCCATGTCGGCGATGTTGACGCCGGCGTTGCCCAGCAGCGTTCCGACGGTGCCGATGACGCCTGGACGGTCGTCGTTCTTGACCATCAGCATGCTGGCTGCGGGCGGCACGTCGAAGACGTGTTCGTCGATCATGACGATTCGCTGTTCGCCGCGACGACCGACGATGGCGCCCGAGATCGAGTGGTCGCCGCCGCGGACGGTCACGAGGTTGACGAAGTCGGCAGCGGTCGCGCAGTTGGCTTCGCGCACCTCGACGCCGTTGTCCTTGGCCAGTTGCGGAGCGTTCACGTAGGTGACGGGCTCGTCACTGGTCAGGCCGAAGAAACCCTTCAGCGCTGCCAGGGTGACGATGCGAGTGTCGTACCCGGCGATGTCGCCATCGCAGCAGACCTCCAGCGTGCCCGGCGTACCGCCCGACAGCGACGCGAACAGCCGGCCCAGGCGCTCGGCCAGCGGCAAGAACGGACGCAGCGTTTCGTTGGCCTCGGCCGCATTCACGTTCACCGCGAACGGAACGAAGTCTCCGGCCAACGCCAACTGCACCATGTCGGCGATGGTGTCGCCTGCCTTGTCTTGCGCCTCACGCGTCGATGCACCGAGGTGCGGCGTGACGATGACGCTGTCAAGGTCGAACAACGGCGACTCAGTGGTCGGCTCGGTGGCGAAGACATCAAGCGCTGCGCCGGCGATGATGCCTTCGCGAATGGCATCGGCCAGCGCCTGCTCGTCGACGATGCCGCCGCGGGCCACGTTGATGACTCGTAACGTGGGCTTGGCTTTCAACAGCAGATCGCGGCCGATCAGGCCAGTCGTTTCCTTGTTCTTCGGCAGGTGCACGGTGACGAAGTCGGCTTCGGCGATGACCTGATCGAGCGACAGCAGTTCGACGCCCATCTGTCGAGCGCGGTCGGCCGAGACGAACGGGTCGTAGGCGACCAACCGCATCGAGAAACCTCGCGCCCGGTCGGCGACCAGCTTGCCGATGCGACCCAGGCCGATGATGCCCAACGTCTTGTCGGCCAACTCGACGCCTTCCCAGCGGGTGCGCTCCCACCGACCGGCCTTCAGCGCCGCATGGGCCTGCGGCACGTTGCGGGCTTGCGCCAGCAGCAGCGCCATCGTGTGCTCGGCGGCGGAGATGATGTTGCTCTGTGGGGCGTTCACGACCATCACACCGCGCTTGGTGGCGGCATCGACATCGACGTTGTCCAACCCGATGCCGGCCCGCCCGACCACGATCAGGTCGCTTCCCGCCTCCAAAATCTCGGCGGTCACTTGGGTGGCCGAGCGGATGATCAGCGCATGCGCCCCGACGATGCTGGTCAACAACTGCGACAGGTCGAGTTGCACAACGACCTCGTGACCGGCGGCGCGCAGGCGGTCGAGGCCACCCTCGGCGATTTCTTCAGTGACCAGGATTCGTGACATCGAAACCATCGTTACCGTCACCGGCCCCTGATCGGAAACGGCCTGAACAATTCGTTCACTGCACTGCCGGGGCTCGGCCTCGTAGGCTGCGCGGTCGTGGGAGAACGGGTTGTCGACATCGAGCGGTGGTTCATCCGTCGCGGGGTACCTCACTTCATCGACGATTACGCCGCCACGACCGACATCTGGACGCGCAGCCTGCCGATCCTGCTGGTCGCCTATGTCGCTCGCGGCTTCAATGCGCTCGACCTGTTCGAGTGGAGTTGGCAACGGAACCTGGTCGCTGCGGTTGCGGTCATCGCAGTGCTGGTCGCCGGCTGGGCGCTGACCGACCTGGCCCGCGGGCGCCCCGCCTTCCGCTCTCCCGACGTGCTGGGCACCCCAGAACTGGCTGCGTTCATCATCGGCCCTGCGGTGCCGTCGGCGCTGTTCGGGCAATGGGGCGACGCAGTGCAGTCGATCATCGAAGGAGCGGCCGTCCTGGCAGTCATCTACCTGCTGACCAGCTACGCGGTGGTGGCGTTGTTGGCGTGGGCGGCGCGGCGCAGCGCCGCCCAGTTGGCCAGCCTCGCGGCAATGGTCGTGCGGGCATTGCCGTTGTTGCTGTTGTTCACCACGTTCCTGTTCATCAATGCCGAGGTGTGGCAGCTTGCCGGCACCCTGGCGGGCGCACCGTACGCGGCAACACTTGCCATTTTCTTCCTGCTCGGCGCCGTCTTCGTGTTGTCCCGAGTGCCGGCGCTGATGAAGGGCCTGGCCGAGTTCCACGACTGGCGCGAGGTGTCAGCCTTGGTGGCTGGCACACCCGCTGTTGCGTTGCAATGCCCGGCAGATGGTGCGGTGCCTGATCTGCCGCTGACGGTGCGCCAGAAGCTGAACGTCGGCCTGGTCACCGTGTTCAGCCAGGCGCTGCAAATCACCTTCGTGGCGGTGCTGTTGACGTCGTTCTTCGTGCTGTTCGGCTTCCTGGCGATTCCCGAGCCGACGACCCAGTTCTGGACCCAGCTCGATCACGTCCATGTCCTGGCCACATGGCACGTCAGCGGTCGCACACTGGTGGTCACCGAGCCACTGTTGCGCGTTGCCGGATTCTTGGGTGCCTTCACGGGCATGTACTTCACCGTGGTGCTGTCGACCGACGCCACCTACCGCGACGAGTTCGCCGAAGATGTCGCCCCGCAGATTCGCGAGGCTCTGGCGGTGCGTCTGGCCTACAAGGCGCATCGTGTGGGCGCAGCCCGGTCCTGAGCACTAGCTTGCCGTTCCGACGACCCCGCAACCGGGGTCGGACGCCGTCCGTGGAGGTCTGCACATGTCCCACCCGTTTCTTTCGCCATCGTGGATGGAAGCCGCGAAGGCGATCCGCGAGAAGTACGCCGATCAAGCCACCAAGGTGACCACCAGCATTCGCATGAACCAAGTGATCACCGATGTGCCAGAGGGTGTCGGCGCCGACTCGACGATCAAGGTGTACATGGATACATCGTCGGGCGACGTCGTGATGGATCTGGGCGAGTTGGACGGCGCCGACCTGACGGTCACCACTGATTACGAGACCGCCCGCAAGTTGTTCGTCGAACAGGATCAGGCAGCCGGCATGCAGGCGTTCATGGCCGGAAAGATCAAGGTGCAGGGCGACATGATGAAGATGATGGCCATGCAGACCTCGATGCCGAACGATGACGTCGCCAAGACGATCGCCAATGAAATCAAGGAGATCACGGGCTGAGGTGATCCAAGTCTCGACCTCAGGCTGCACTTGAGGTCGAGGCTGTTCGGGGCCACCGACCAGCGGCGTGGTGACCTAGACACGCGGGATGTGCCGTCCGTTTTTCCGAACGGCCGATCTCGATGTCCTTCATTCGATCAGTTCAAAGACATCTGTCGTTACCTTGAGTCACGGCGATTGGCTTTCCGATCGAAGGCGCGGGTACCCGGCAATGAAGTCGACAGTGTTCCGAACAGCGACAGCCATCACGGCTGTGCTGATGCTCGCCGCCTGCTCCAACAGCGGCAACCAGGT
>JANNFQ010000718.1:0-2571 GCA_031380045.1 Acidimicrobiaceae bacterium | reverse complement strand
TCGATCAGGTAGCTGGCCACGGTGAACGGCGCGCCGGCGAACGCCAGCAACGGCACGTTGTCGGGCAGTTCGGCAGCCAGCAGCCGCACCGTGTCGACCACGTACACCGTGTCGACGTTGGCATCGAGGGGTCGCAGGCGGGTCAGGTCGGCCTGGCTGCGCAGGGGAGTGACAGCGACCGGGCCGGTGCCCGGACTGACATCGATGCCGAAGCCCACGGCGTGCGCAGGGACGACGATGTCGCTGAACAGGACGGCTGCGTCCACCCGGTGGCGACGGACCGGTTGCAGTGTGATCTCGGCCGCCAAATCGGGCCGCTTGATCGCGTCCAAGATGCTGCCTTCACCACGGATGGCGCGGTATTCGGGCAGGCTGCGGCCGGCTTGCCGCATGAACCACACCGGCGTGTGAACCGCGGGTCGGCCCATGGCGGCATCCAGGAATGGGGCGCGGTTCGACAGAGGTCCCGACATGCGATGCAGACGCTATCGGGGGTGCCAGCCCGGCGCCGGGCACACCGGCGCCCGCAACCCGGGGTGATTCTGGCTTTCGTCAAGATCCGAACGCTCAATTGTCGGGCGATACCGGCCGATATTCCTCCAGCACGTCCACTCGAGGAGGAGATGGTTGACGTCGGCGACTGACACCACGACGGAACGGTGGGTGGGCCGGCCATGGGCCGCCCGGTCGGTGCGCGCCCTGGTGTACCTGGTGCCGTTCGTCGCCTCGGTGGCTGTGGCGTTCGTGCTGGGCAGGGTGGTGCCGCGGGCACCGACGATGTTGTTGTCCATCGTGCGCTTCGCCGGTATCGCCTTCGTCTCCACACTGGCGTTGATCGCGGTCGACCGGGTCACCCGCCGGTTGCTGCCATTGGCCGCCCTGCTGGAGCTGACGCTGCTGTTCCCCGATCAGGCGCCGTCACGCTACAAGGTCGCGTTACGCGCCGCATCGGCGACACAGCTGCAGAAGTTGCTGGACGAGTACCAGAGCATGGGCGCCGACGAACCGGTCCGTGCTGCCGAGCGGCTGCTGGAACTGGTCGGGGCCTTGCGCGATCACGACCGCCTGACGCGTGGACATTCCGAACGTGTCCGCGCGTACTCGCAGATGATCGGCGAAGAGCTGGGCCTCAGCGGCGTCGAACTGGACAGGCTGCGCTGGGGTGGCCTGGTGCATGACATCGGCAAGCTGCGCATCGACCCGGCCATCCTGAACAAGCCCGGCAAGCTGACCGATGAGGAGTTCGAGACCATCAAGCTGCATCCGGGCTTCGGCGCGGTGCTGGCCGCGCCGTTGGCGGGCTGGCTGGGTGACGGCGTGCTGGCGGTGTCGCAGCATCACGAGCGATGGGACGGTCGTGGGTATCCCGCCGGCCTGGCCGGCCACGACATCGCCCTGAGTGCTCGCATCGTGTCGGTTGCCGACACCTTCGACGTGATGACATCGGTGCGTTCGTACAAGGCGGCGTGCACGGCGGTCGAGGCGCGCGAGGAATTGGCGCGTTGCGCCGGCTCGCAGTTCGACCCCGCGGTGGTACGTGCATTCCTCAGCCTGTCGTTGGGCAAGCTGCGCGTGGCCATGGGCCCGATGTCGTGGTTGGGGCAGCTGGCCATGTTTCCCAAGTCGCTGTTGGCCACCGCCGCTGCGCCGGCGGCCAACGCCGTGGCCGCGCTCACGGGTGTCGCTGCAGCCACGGTCGGGGCGGTCGCGTCTGCCGACGGTCCGCACGACACCTCGCCGGCGCGACGTGGGGAAGCGGCCGTGGTCGCCACCACGTCCATGCCCGCGGGTGCTGGCGATCCGGTCGTGCTGCTGCCGGTGAACGCCGACGTCGAAGTGCCGACCGTCGGAGCCGAGTCGAGGCGCGCCGATGACGGGTCGACCACGACCGACCGTGGCGACGCCCAAGCCGACGACCGCACGGCGGTGCCGGCCGGTACCAGCACCACCACCACGGTGCGCATCGGCGCGACGACCACCACCAGCCCACGTGACGACCGCGAGGTGTCGACAACTGCGCGCGCGCCGACGCCGTCGAACGCGGTGCCGATCGGCACCGCGACGACCACCACCGCTGCGCGCAGCACCACCACGACCGTTCGCCCGGCGACGACCGCTGCGCCCACACCTGTCACGACGACAACCGCGCCGGCGACGACCACCACCACGACCATTGCGGCCACCACAACGACCACGACGGCACCGGCCACGACGGCACCGGCCACCACCGTCCCACTGCGCCTGACCGGCACGTGGTTGCTCGGCTCGTCGGCGGCCGGCAATGTCACGTCGCAAGAGGTCTTACCGTTGGCAGCGCGGTCGGCGTTGAACGGCAGTCTGCCGAACTTCGACACCGACCGCGACAGCACTGCAGGTCTGGTGATCCGCAAAGGCGGTGCACTGGCCACGGGTGATCCTGCGCAGATGCAGCGGTTCCAGACGACGTTTCCGTCGATGACCCGACTGCAAGGGTCTGCGTCCGTGCGCTTGTACGTTGCCCCGGCCGGGATGCTGCTCGATTCCATGACGATCACGGCTGCACTCGTCGAGTGCAACGGAGGCGGTTCCGCA
>JANNFQ010000714.1:0-2008 GCA_031380045.1 Acidimicrobiaceae bacterium | reverse complement strand
CTTCCAGCGAGGCAATCCGCTGGACTACGAACGGTGGGCCGCAGACCCCGGCATGGACACGTGGAGCTACGCGCACTGCCTGCCGTACTTCAAGAAGATGGAGACGTGCCTGGCCGGCGCCGACGACTTTCGCGGCGGCAGCGGCCCGCTGGAAGTCGAGCGAGGGCCGTCGAAGAACCCGTTGATCGAAGCGTTCCTCAGCGCCACCCAGCAGGCCGGCTATCCGCGCACCGCCGACGTGAACGGCTTCCGGCAAGAGGGCTTCGCACGGTTCGATCGCAACGTGCGCAGGGGCCGACGGCTCAGCGCCGCCGGCGCATACCTGCACCCGGTCATGGATCGACCCAACCTGACCGTCACCACTCGCGCGTTGGTACATCGTGTGCTGTTCGACGGCACCAGGGCTACGGGCGTTCAGTACAGCGTGCGCGGCAAGATGCACACGGCCAATGCCGGCGATGTGGTGCTGTGCGGCGGTGCGTTCAACTCGCCGCAGCTGCTGCAGCTCAGTGGTGTCGGCAACGCCGACGAGCTGCGACCGCTGGGCATCCCCATCGTCCACGACCTGCCGGCCGTGGGCGAGCACATGCAGGATCACCTCGAGGTCTACGTGCAGTACGCGTGCACCCAACCGGTCTCGTTGCAACCGTCGTTGAAGATGTGGAAGCGGCCGATCATCGGCGCGCAATGGTTGTTCTTCCGCAAGGGCCCGGGCGCCAGCAACCACTTCGAGTCGGGCGGGTTCGCGCGCAGCAACGACGATGTCACGTATCCCAACCTCATGTTCCACTTCCTGCCCATCGCGGTTCGGTACGACGGCACTGCGTCGGCAGGCGGCCACGGGTATCAGGTGCACATCGGCCCGATGTACTCGAACTCGCAAGGGTCGGTGAAGATCACCTCCGCCGACCCCACCAAGCATCCGGCCTTGCGGTTCAACTACATCTCCACGGCCGAGGATCGTCGCGAGTGGGTCGAAGGAGTTCGCATCGCCCGCAACATCCTCAGCCAACCGGCGATGGCGCCGTTCAACGGTGGCGAGATCTCGCCTGGCCCCACGGTGCAGACCGACGAGCAGATCCTCGACTGGGTTCGCAAGGACGCCGAGACCGCGCTGCATCCTTCGTGCACCTGCCGCATGGGCGCTGCCGACGACGACAGCGTGGTCGACCCGTTGACCATGCAGGTACACGGGTTGCAGGGCGTGCGCGTGGTTGACGCGTCGGTGATGCGCTACGTGACCAACGGCAACATCTACGCGCCGGTCATGATGATCGCCGAGAAGGCCGCCGATCTGATCTTGGGCAACACTCCCCTGCCGCCCGAACACCTGCCGTTCTTCCGCGCCCCGTGAGCTTGTCATCCGCCGCCGTGCCGGGGCACATGCGTGCGGTTTTGCTGGTCGGGCACGGCGGACTCGAATGCCTGCAGGCCAGTGACCACGTGCCTGTGCCAGCACCGGGGGCCGGTGAGGTGTTGATGCTGGTGGGCGCCGCGGCGGTGAACAACACCGATGTCAACACGCGCGTCGGTTGGTACGAGGGGGGCGGCTGGGCCGGAGCGTTCCAGTTCCCGCGCATCCAAGGCATCGACGCATGCGGCACGGTGGTCGCAGTGGGCGACGGAGTCGATCCCGGCTTCATCGGTCAGCGGGTGCTGGTGCAACCCTGCTGGACCGAGGCGTCGGGCAGGTCGGTGTTCCTGGGTTCCGAGGTCGATGGTGCGTTCGCCGAGTACCTGGTGGTGCCGGCCGCAGCTGTGCACGCCGTCAGTTCCACACTGAGCGATGTCGAGCTTGCGTCGTTCCCGTGCTCGTATTCCACCGCAGAGAACATGCTGGGCCGGGCGGCGGTCGGGCCTGGCCAGCGCGTGCTGGTGACAGGTGCTTCGGGGGGTGTCGGTTCGGCCGCTGTACAGCTGGCGGGGCGCCGCCGGGCGGCCGGGGAAGCGGTGGGGCCCCCCGCCCCCCCCGCCGAGGTGACCTCCCAGGGGGCCCGCGCGGGGGGCG
>JANNFQ010000713.1:0-2859 GCA_031380045.1 Acidimicrobiaceae bacterium | reverse complement strand
TCGCCATCGCAGACCTCCCGTCCAACCTCTCGCCGAGCGTACGACATGTAGCACGGGGCGGTGAGGGGTCAAAGGTCCCCATTTGGCCGTTCATGAACACACGACCAGCGTGACACCAGGAGCTGCCGGCGCGGGCGTTCTCGACGGCTGCATCCTGCTCATCAAGAGACGAGCGAGTAACTTCTGCACTCGTCAGAACGGACCGCAACTCACCGCAGAACGTCCCTTCGTGACCAGCGCCAGCTGACGACTGTCCCGGAAGCGCCGGTAGAGGACACAGAATAACGGCGCAGAACTTCGCCCTTTCCCGGGCATTCGACACGCTCCGAACGGCGCATCGGCGCGCATCCCCTATCGCCGGTTGCGCAGCGATCGCGAGGCAGGCGGACCCCGCGGCCACCACGGTGAGCGTTCACTGTCGCGAAGGATCCGTTGGCCACCAGTGGGCAGTTTCTGGTGGCCACTGACACACGCGAAACGAATCGGTCAGCGGTCCAAATGAACGGTCGAACGACCCGAGTGAAGGGCGTAGCGTTCTGGCCGTGAGCTTCGTCGTCGGTGCCGACCTCTACGACCGATTCATGGGCAGGTACTCGGTCCCCCTCGCCCCACTGTACGTGGGCTGTGGTCCCGGAGCGTTGACCACCGAGCTCGTCAGGCGCCTGGGGCCGGCCAGCGTCTGTGCGGTCGACCCGTCGGACCCGTTCGTCGTGGCCGCCCGCGAGCGCCACCCCGACGTGACCGTGCAGCGGGCGGCCGCCGAGCAACTGCCGTTCGGCGATGACGAGTTCGACGCTTCGCTGGCGCAGCTGGTCGTTCACTTCATGAAGGATCCCGTTGTTGGGCTTCGGGAGATGGCCCGCGTCACCAGCAGCACCGGCGTGGTAGCAGCATGCGTGTGGGATCACGAGGGCGGCAAGGGACCGCTCAGCCTGTTCTGGCAGGCAGCACACGATCTCGATCCCTCGGTCGATGGCGAGTCGGGATTGGCCGGAGCGCGAGAAGGGCACCTCGAGGAACTGTTCCACAACGCTGGGTTGCAGCACATCGAAGCGGCCGCACTCTCGATCAGTACGCCGCACCAGACCTTCGACGAGTGGTGGCAGCCGTACACACTGGGCGTCGGCCCAGCCGGCAGCTACACAGCCGCACTGGACCCCGACCAGCGAGACCGGCTGCGCGAGCGGTGCCGCAGTCTGTTGCCAACACCGCCGTTCGTCGTGACCGCCCTGGCGTGGGCGGTACGGGGTTCGCCCTAGAAGCTCCCGGCGCTACGGCCGTTCACCGTCGGCCACTGCGCGATATGCAGCGTCAACCAGCGCCTGGCCACGCTCGTTCAACAAGATGCCGGGTCCCATGCGGTTCATGGTGTACCCGAAGCCCATCGCGTGCTGAACATCGGCGAAGCCGATGCTGCCACCGGCACCGACATGACCGAAGGCGTTGTCGCCGATGATCACCGAGTCGGTCTCGGTCTTCAACCTGTTGTCCATTCGCACCATGAACCCCAACGCGAATCGCGTGGCGATGCGCAACGTCGCATCGCGGTTCGTGGCCGCTGACACTCGCCGCATTCGCTGCACCGATTCGGAGTCGATCAACGTGCCGTCGTCCACCGCCAACGGCGTGTACATGCCGGCCAGACCGCGGGCGTTGGTGATGCCGCCGGCCCCTCCGATCTCGGCAGCGTGGTACTCGCGGGTGTTCGCATTCGCCGACATGAGGTTGGCGATCGACAGCGCAGGAATGGACTCCCGGTCGTTCAGCACCGCCAGCGCGAACTCGCTGAGACGCTCGCCCTTCGCGCGCACGTACGGGGCAAGTGGCGCCACGCGCGATTCGAACTCCTCAGGCAGGCCGATCCAGAAGTCGATACTCAACGGCGCGGCGATGGTGTCGCGGAAGTACGAGCCCAACGACTGGCCCGAAACCCGACGGACCAGTTCGCCAACGGTCCAGCCGAAGTTCAGCATGTGATAGCCGTTGCGCGTGCCCGGCTCCCAGAACGGCTCTTCTGCCTCGAGTCGCGACACCACGCGGTCCCAGTCGAAGAGCTCTCCGGGCGCGACCGCCCCGCGGAACACAGGCACGCCGACCGAGTGATCCAGCATCATCCGAACCGTCGCCCGCTCTTTGCCATTGCGTGCGAACTCGGGCCAGAACTCGGCGACCGGCGCCTCGATGTCGAGCTTGCCCTGCGCGGCCAATACGTGAGCACACAGGGCTGTGGCACCCTTCGTGCAGCTGTACACGATGGAGACCGTGTTGCTGTCCCACGCCAGCGACGTGGTGGGGTCGGCACAGCCACCCCACACGTCGACCACGGTGCGGCCGTCGTGGGTGATGCACAACGACGCACCCACCTCGCGGCGGTCGGCGAAGTTGCGCACGAACTCGTCGACCACACCGGCGAACCGGTCGTCGAACGTGCCCGCCACGACGCCTGTCGGTACGTCTCGCTGCATTGCAGTCATCGATCTGCCCCCTGGCAACGATTCGCCGCCCTCTCCTCGCGATACTGGTCACGATGACAGATCAGTTGCAGCCATTCGAAGTCCAGCCGACAACGACATGGTCTGCGCAGTTGCTTGCCGACGCAATCGCCATCGCCAACATCCCGACGTTGCTGATGGTGCTGGTGCAACTCACCGGCGACGACCGATGGATTCGAGATCCGTATCGGCCATCACGTGCCGGTGGCATGGGCGACAACGACACTGGGGGCCTGAGTCCGGCGTTGCAGGCCGAGATCAGGGCTGCTGCGCTGGCGGCGATCGAGTCGTGGCACGATGGAACGCCGGTCGCCATACCCGAACCAGGGCCAGAGCTGTTGGTCGAGATGCTCAGCTGGGCGATGGG
>JANNFQ010000609.1:0-4189 GCA_031380045.1 Acidimicrobiaceae bacterium | reverse complement strand
ATGAAGTGCCAGAACTGCGGCAACTACGGCGCCGTGCTCATGCCCTGGCTCGACCCGCAGGGCAAGATGGTGGTGGGCCTGTCCAGCGGGGGCGACTTCAACCTGTGGCGGTCGAACGCCTGGTTGTACCGGCCGACCTTCTACAGCTTCGACGTGCCGGCGGCGTCGCCGCCGTTGGCCGCAGCAACTCCACCGGCGTTCACCACTGGCCCAGCCAACTCGGGTTTCGTGGCGGTGGACCCCGAACGGCTGGTGGACACGCGCGATCCGGGGGCTGTATTCGGCACCCTCGCCGCCGGGCCGCCTGCCGTGCTGGACCTGCGCGGTCGTCTGCCGGTGGGCGCCACCGCCGTCGCCCTCAATCTGACCACCGATCGGTCGGGTGCCGGCTGGGTGCGGGCGTATCCCTGCACGTCGCCCGAGCCGCCCACATCGAACGTGAACCCCGCCGTCGGGCACGTGGTCACCAACGCCGCCATCGTGCCGGTGGGTGACGGTCGCATCTGCTTCACCTCGCTGTCGACCACCGACCTGATCGTCGATCTGAACGGCTGGTTGACGACCGCGTCGCCGGCCGGGCTGGTCAACGTGAACCGCAGGTTGGCCGACACGCGTACCGGCGAAGGCGGCGTGACCCGGCTGGCGGCCGGTGGCACGATCTCGGTGCAGGTGACCACCGCGAGTTCCGCCACCACAGCGGTCGCGTTGGGCGTGACCGCCGTGGACCCGTCGGTCAACGGCTACGTCACGGCATGGCCGTGCGGTGGCCAGCGGCCAGAAGTCTCGAACCTGAATCCCGAGGCCGCCGTCACCCGCCCGAACTTGGTCAACGTGCGGGTGGGCGACGGTGGACGGGTGTGCTTTTTCTCGTTGCAGGCGACCGACCTGGTCGTCGATCTGCTGGGCGAGTATCGGACGAACGCGGGCGCTCGATATGCAGCGCTGGCGCCGCAGCGGTTGCTCGACACGCGGGTGAACGGGCACTGGTCGCACCAGTCGAACCTTTCCGACGTGATCCCGCTGGGCCAACTGGTCGCTGCGCAGGTCAACCTGACCGCGACCGACACCCAAGGCGCCGGCTACCTGACGGCCTACTCGTGCCTGACCGACCAGTGGCCGGGCACATCGAACGCCAACTATGCGCCGGCCGAGACCACGGCCAGCGCCGCACTGATGACGTCGTCACGCGGCTACGGCTGCGTGTACTCCTCCGCAGTGACGCAGTTGGTCGTCGACATCTTCGGCGTGTGGCGCTGACTTCGGTCTCTGGCGAACACTGCCAGTACCGAGCTCAGCCGAGCACCAGCTCAGCCGAGCACAGCTCACAGCTCACAGCTCACAGCTCACAGCTCACCCGAGCACAGCTCACAGCTCACAGCTCACAGCTCACACAAATGCTCCGCGGCTTTGCCGGCTCACACAGGCTGGGAGTCCGCAGTTTGATTGACCGCACACGCGCTCCGCGGCTTTGATCGCTCACTCAAAGACTGCAGGTCATCGGCCGCCCGACAACGTTCCGATCGAGCGCTCCGGGCACGTCGCCCGGACAGGTCGTGGCGCCGACCCCCCGGCATCTCGCGAACCATGACCGGCACTGCAGTGATCGTCGACACCCGCGAGATGCGAAGTCGATCGGTGGGCAGTAGCGATGGCACGACGGCCCGCTCGCCAACAGACCGGTCGCCCGGATCGGCAACGTTCCGTTCGCGGTCGGCCGGATCGAGGTCGGCCGGATCGGCGACGTTCGGATCGAGGTCGGCCATATCGAGGTCGGCCGGATCGAGGACAGGCTGGACCCGCGTCGGTTCAGGATGGGGGCGAGGCGGCGGCGGGAGGTTGGTGACGAGCGCCGACGCGGGGCCTTGGGCAAATCGTGCGGCCGACGCGAACGCCGACGAGAAGGCGAAAGCAGGCACCTTCATCGGCAACGGCACGAAGGCGGCCGAGGCGAGCGCCGACGAGAAGACGAAGGCGGGCACCTTGATCGGCAACGGCACGAAGGCGGGCACCTTGATCGGGAACGGCACGAAGGCGGGCATCGGGCTGAACGCAGGCATCGGGCTGAATGCGGGCAGCGGGCATGAGGCTGACACCGGGCTGAAGGCTGGAGCCTGGGCTGCTGCGGGCATCCGGGCGAAGGCCGGGGTGGGCCGCTTGACCAGGTAGCTGATCGAGATGGCGGCGGCGACCAGGATGCCTCCGACCGCGGCGTCGGCCCAGTAGTGGTTGGCCGTAGCGACGATCGCCAGCAGTGTAACGATGGGATGCAGCACGATCAGCCACGTCCACCGCGAACGGCGCATCGAGATGACTCCGGCCGCAACGATTGCCGCCCACGCGAAGTGCAGCGACGGCATGGCCGCCAGCTGGTTCGCCGCCGAGTTGGTGACATCCTTGCTGTAGATGCTGGGGCCGTACACGTGCAGCGTGTCGACGAAACCCTCGTCGCGCAGCATCCGCGGCGGCGCCAGTGGGAACAGCACGTGAACGACCAGACCGGCCAAGGTGACCGACAGGAACCACGAGCGGATGCGTCCCCATGCCTGAGGGTGGCGCAGGAACACCCACGCCATGAAGCCGAAGCTGGCCGTGAAGTGCACGAACACGTAGTAGTGATCGAGGAACTCGATGGCCGGCCGGCTGTGCAGGACCAGACGCTGCAGCGAACCCTCGCTGAACGCCCCAAACCTGCGCTCGATGCCCACGATCCGGTCGGCATTCACCATCGCGTGGTCCACGTCGCCGCTGGTCAGCGAACGCACTTGGCGATACAGCATGAACATGGTGGCCACCAGAACGATCTCGCGCACTGTCGAGCCAGCGAAACGGTCGGACCTCCGGGCGGAGCGGCGCCCGGCGATCTGGCCACGCGTGTGCTGGCCTGGTGTCGACGTGTCGGTTCGTGGTGTTGTGATGATGTGCGACATGGCGTTGGTCCTTGGGGCTCGACCCCGGTGATGCATTCGCTGTGAGGTCCTGTTCGGTTCACCGCCAACTGTCACAACAACCGCTTGGAGACCGCTTGTAGTCCACTGAAGACAGACGAAGTCCACCGAAGGCGCGACGCAGGGGGCCGCACGCTGCGGTGATGTGCGGCAAGCTGGACCATGAACTGCACTGCGCCCGATGTCACACGACCCGGCGGGTCGTTTGTGGCCCCCGAACGCGAGGTATTGCTGGGACGTTCCACCTGCGCTTTGCCGGTCAGGACGTGCACGCGCTGTACGCCGGTACCGATGTGGATTATGACGACCTCGATGCGACTCGCGCCCTCGAAGGAGCACGTCGAGCCACAGAGTCACGACTGGAAAGTCACGACTGGAGAGTCACGATTGGGCGTGGCGACGATTGAGTACGGTCTGCAGGTGCCGAACGCAGCTCGGTTCGAGTTCGGGTGAGGGGCGATGGAGGAAGCGTGAAAGCTTGTCGCGAGTTGGTCGCGTCATTGTCGATCGTGCTCGTCGCTGGTTGCACGTCGGCAGTCGGCGCGCGCGTCGAGACCACGGCCTTCATCGGTGAGGTGACGTTGCCGGCGACGCCACGATCGGACCCGGTCGAGGATGCCGCTTCGGAGCCCCTGTTCTCCGAGATCCCGCTCGACGAAGGCATCATCTATGCCGTCGACTCCGAATTTTCCGATGCGTTCGCGTTGGAGATGACGGCCCCGTCGGATGGTGTCGCGACATATGTCGAACCCGGGTTCTTCGCCATCTACAACGATGTCGACAGAGCCGACGTGATCGTCGAGGTCTTCGATCTCAGATCGACGGACATTTTCAACGACAGCGTGCTGAAGCTGGACATGGAATTCACCGACGAAATGTTTTCCGATGCGCCGGACGACGTCCTCGGCTGGTTCGCGCGGCGACCGGGCGTCGCGGCATCGCCGGTGGTCGAGTCGACGGTGCTGGGTCGGCCGGCCAGATCATTGACATACTCGATCGGGACCGTCGAAGGTGCAGAACCATGTCTTCCGGACAACGACGGCGACTGTCTCGGTTGGTTCGCGATCGGCACCATCATCGTCATCTGGCCCACCGGCTACAGCGGCACGCTGTACGAGACGACCGTTGCCGGTGTTCCCCTACTCGTACACGTCAGAGATCGAACGAACGCACGAGCCGCTGTCGATCTCCTCCGTGTCGTGGACGAATGAAGGGAAGCTTGACAACGAACGTGCGAAACAGAC
>JANNFQ010000579.1:0-8590 GCA_031380045.1 Acidimicrobiaceae bacterium | reverse complement strand
CTCGAGTGAACCCGAGTCCATCGCCTCGAAGCCCTTGGCGGCAGCAATGGCTGCGGCGTCACCGCCACCATCGGCGACGATCTCGGCCAGCACCGTCTTGGCCTGTGTGGCGGTCAGCTTTCCCTGCACTTCCAGGTTGGTCAAGAGCGCAAGGTCTTGCGCGGCAACGCTGGGCTCGGCACCCTGATCGGCGTACGCCTCTTTCACGTGTACCAACGCACGACCGACGTCGCCGCCGAGGTGACCGACCGCCAACACGTACTCGTCCTGGCCGCGCTCGGTGACCACCATGATCGCTTCGCCGTCGGCGGGCGCGCCGGTGGCTTCACTGAGACGAGTGCGGCGCGCGCTGGGCAGCATCGGCATGGCATCGCGCACCGCCTGCACCCATTGAGCCGACGGTGCCAACGGCACCAGATCGGGCTCGAGGAAGTAGCGGTAGTCGTCGGCATCTTCCTTGGTTCGCAACGTGTGCGTGCGCCCGTCGTTCTCGTCCCAGTGGCGCGTCTCTTGACGCACGGTCTCGCCGGCAACGATCATCGCCACCTGCCGGCGCGCCTCGTAGTCGATGGCCCGCCCCAGCGACCGCACGCTGTTGACGTTCTTGATCTCGCAGCGGGTGCCGAACGGCGTGTCGGGCAGATGCACGCTGACGTTGGCGTCACAACGCATGCTGCCCTCTTCCATCTTGGCGTCGCTGGCGCCGATTGCGACCAGGATGCCGCGCAGCTCGTTGACGTACTGACGGGCCTGCTCGGCGGTGCGAATGTCGGGGCGGCTGACGATCTCGACCAGTGGCACACCGGCGCGATTGAAGTCGATCAGCGAGTGATCGCTGCCGTGGATTCGCCCGCCGGTACCGCCGATGTGGGTGCTCTTGCCCGTGTCCTCCTCGAGGTGGGCACGCTCGATGCCGACCCGGAAGCCGTCGGGCAGATCGAGGTGACCGTCGATGTTGATCGGCTGGTCGTACTGGCTGATCTGGTACGCCTTGGGCATGTCCGGATAGAAGTAGTTCTTGCGGTGGAACGTACTGGGCTGGATGGTGCAGTTCAGTGCGACGCCGATGCGCATGGCCAGTTCGACCGCGTGCCGGTTCAACACCGGCAGCGCGCCGGGCAGGCCCAGCGTGACGGGATCGATGTTGGTGTTGGGCGCATCGCCGAATCGGTTGGCACTGGCGCTGAACAACTTGGTGGCCGTGGCCAGTTCGACGTGCACTTCCAACCCGACCACCAACTGGTAGCCGTGCTCGAGCACTTGCTCGACGCGAGGATCGGCGCTCATGATGCACCACCCGCTGCCACAGCGGCCGCGCCGGCCGACGTGATCGCCCGTTCCAGGACTGCGCCGGTGCGGAACATCGTGGGCTCGTCCAGCGTGCCGGCCAAGACCTGGACGCCGACCGGCATGCCGTTGGCGCCGGTACCGAACGGCACGCTCATTCCGGGATGGCCGGCCAGGTTGGAGGGGATGGTGTAGATGTCGGAGAGGTACATGGTCAACGGATCATCACCCTTCGCACCCACGACCCACGCGACCGTCGGTGAGGTGGGCGTCAGCAGCACTTCGGCCTGTTGGTAGGCGCGAGCGAAGTCGTCGTGGATCAGCCGGCGCACCTTCAGGGCGCGGCCGTAGTACGCATCGAAGTAGCCGGCGCTGAGGGCGTAGGTGCCCAACATGATGCGGCGCTTCACCTCGTCACCAAAGCCTGCAGCTCGGGTGGTGTTGTACATGGTGTTGGTGTCTGCTGCGTCGACGCGTAGGCCGTAACGCACACCGTCGAAGCGGGCCAGGTTGCTACTGGCCTCGGCGGGCGCGATCAGGTAGTAGGCCGTCAGTGCGTAGGCGAACGCCGGCACCTTCACGTCGACGATGGTGGCGCCGGCCGCGCGCAACGCATCGAAGGCAAGTTCGAGACGCTGTTCGACATCGGGATCGGCCCCGGTCGGCAGGTCGGTGATGCGACCGACCCTGACGCCTTCGACACCGCGATCCATCACATCGACGAGCTTGGGATGAGAGGACGGGATCGACGTCGAGTCCATGGGATCGTGGCCACCGATGGTGTCGAGCATGAGCGCTGCGTCGCGCACCGTGGCGGTGAACGGACCGATCTGATCAAGCGAGCTGGCAAAGGCGATCAGCCCGTAGCGGCTGACGTAGCCGTACGTGGGTTTGACGCCGACGACGCCGCACAACGCGGCGGGCTGGCGGATGGACCCACCGGTGTCGCTGCCGAACCCGGCGGCAGCGAAGCCGGCGGCAACGGCAGCAGCACTGCCACCGCTGGAACCCCCGGCGACGCGGCTGACGTCATGCGGATTGAACGTGGGGCCGAATGCACTGTTCTCGGTGCTGGAGCCCATCGCGAACTCATCCAGGTTGGTCTTGCCCACCAGCACGGCGCCGGCCTGGGCCAGGCGGGTGACGACCGTTGCGTCGTACGGTGGCTTCCACCCGTCGAGGATCTTCGACGAGCACGTGGTGGCTATGCCACGGGTACACATGTTGTCCTTCAGGGCGATCGGCACACCGGCCAACGGCCCGGGGTCGTTGCCGGCTGCGACCGTGGCGTCGATGGCGGCCGCCGCGGCGCGAGCCTGATCGGTGAGCACCAGGTTGAACGCATGCACCTGCGGCTCACGGTCGGTGATGCGGGCCAGGTGGGTTTCGAGGACGTCGGTCGCCTTCAGCGAACCGTCCCGCACGCCTGCTGCGATCTGAACTGCAGTGAGGGTTTCGTTGCTCACGAGTCCAGCCCGACGATCGGGGGAACTCTGAACCGACCGTCTTCGGCCTGCGGCGCAGCGGCCATGACCTCGTCATGATCCAAACCCGCCACCACGACGTCTTCGCGGAAGACGTTGTGCAACGGGTACGGCTGCGTCATCGGCACGACGTGCGTCATGTCCAGCGCATCCATGTCGGCGAAGTGCTCGAGCATGCCATCGAGTTGTTTGGTCATGCGCTCGATCTCGTCGGGGGTGAGGTCGAGACGGGCCAGCTTGGCAACCTTCACGACGTCGGAGGGAGTGATCCGGTCAGACACGCACCCGATGCTAGGGCGTGCCTGCTTCGAACAGTCTGACGATTCGGTCACCCACGTGCTCGCCCAGCATGACCAGCTGGTCGAACTCGACCTCAGACAGGAACTGATCGGCGGTCGAGTAGTTGGGGAAGCGGCCGTCGAGCGCGCCGTACTGCAGCAGCGCCGGCGAGGCAACTTCACTCAACTGGTGCCGCCCGTACAGGAGCCGGCCCGTGCCGCCGCCCAGCGACTCGGGGTACTTGATGATCCCCTCGGCCGCGCAATCGACCGGTAGGACGGCCGCTGGCGGTGTGGCGCCGCCCAGGTTCACCAGATCGATGTCGATGTCGACGCCCAGCTCGATCAACGCCAACTCGGTCGCTTCGCGCAAGGTCTGGAACGAGCCGGGTGCATCGCCACTTGCGTCGATGCACAGCACGACATCCGGTCGTTCGCGCAGCAACTCGACCAGGCCAAGGTTCTCTCGATGGCCACCATCGGCGACGTACACGAACGCATCGCGGTCGGGCCGGTATCGACCGAACAACTCCTTCACCAGATAACCGAGATGTACCCGGGGCGCCGTGGCCGGATCGGAAAACCACTGTGCGAAACGCGGGTTGGGCACCCACGCACCCAGCCGCAGATTCAGCGCCACCAGCAGCGCGTTGGTCGTGCCCAGCGCTTGGCGGCCCATCGCCGATGCAAAAGCGGCACCACTGAGCGCCATTGATCGGCTGACGATCCAACCGCGCGGATAGCCGTCCCACCACGAACCGGTGGGATACGCGTTGGTCGCGACTGAGGCGCTGGTGCCGTCGGTTCGGTCGTGCAATGTGATCCGATCGGCTCGGAACGTGAAGCCGTACGCGGGCAGGCCGCAGAACGTGTCGTCGGATGTGTGCGCGGTGGCCGCGACGATCAGCTGTGGCCCGGTGGGGCGCCGAGCTTGCGAGTACGCCGACCACAACGGTTCGGCCGAGTACGACATGGGCGGTAGCGGCGAGGAGGGTCCGTCGACCAAGGCGAACGTGGCTGCCAATCGTTTGCGGTAGACACCGCCCAGCGTCAGCCGATGCGCGGCAACACACTCCAGCACGACCAGCCACACCGCCGCCACGCCCCACAACGGCAGGCGCGCATTTGTGAACGGCAACGGCCACGAGGTCCAACCGCTTTGGTACGCAAACGCATGTGCATCGACGATCTTGCCGGCGTACAGCACCAGCGTCAGCGCCAACGCCACGCCGCCCAGTCGCATCCAGCGTCGCTTCAGCTGGGCGAACAACGCACCGCCCACGGCGCCCAGCACGGTCAATGCACACAGCAACCCCAACAGACCGGCCACGTTGTCGGCGTGGTCGACAGCGGGCACCACGTCGAAGGTTCGTCGGCCGTAGACCACGGCGATCGGCACGCCGACCAGAGCCAACGACAACGCACCACCCGCCAAGGCCAATCCGATCGCGGGGGCAGTCAATCGACTGCGTTGCTCGGCACTTGATCGGCTGTACGCCATCAGAGCCAGCGCCGCAGCGACCAGCAACAACACTGCGCCCGGCAACACCAGCCGGATCGGCACCAATTCGCGCAGCCCGATGCGGGCCTGGTCGGTGGCATCGACGAACGGGAAGTCGTCGTGCAGACCGCGGCTGCGGATGGCACGGCCGGCACCGGCGGCAACCAGGTTCACGGCCGACGCGATGCCGCCCAGCACCAGCACGGTGCGCACGACGACGTTCGCGATGCCACCCACGATCGATAGCGAGCCGTTGTCGAGGAAGCGCCGGCGCGCCCGCACCGTGCGCGCCCACGGATGCTCGTGGTCGAACAAGCCGTCGCGCTCGGCACCGTCCTGTGCGCGACCTTCACCGGCGAGGCCCCTGGTCACTCGCCATCCTCCGACGGTGTACGCCCCGCCCGAGACGGCCACGAGCCACGACGAACGAGCGAACAACGACGGCTGTCCAGAGCGCGCCGCATCCAGCCTGCGCAACGCGCCCAGGGCCACGCTGGCCGCTCGAACGCCACCACCCGACACACAGATTCCAATGGTCGGTTGAACCGGCGCCCCCGCTGCATGCACGGCGACCTCGTCCGCAGCCTGATCCCGCGAGGCGGCAGGGGCGGGCGGGTGCGAGCCGGCCAGCCTGTCGGCGCCGGCCGTCAGTCGGCGCATGAGCGGCCGAACGACGGGCGCAAGCAGCGGCCCGATGACCAGTGCCAGGAGTCCGGCGATGGCGACCATGTAGCACAGCCACTTGAGCCACGCGACGGCGGTGACGGCCAGCACCATGGTCGGTGACGGACGCAGCTTGCCCACCGACGCCAACGACAGCGCATTCTCGACGAAGTCCAGCATCGCCGCCGCGATCGCCAGCATGGGGGTGGCTCGCCAGACGCCGAACGAGCGTCGCCGTTCCGGTGCCCAGCGCATCAGCCCCGCCCGCAACAAGCGCGGCACGATCAGCCACCACGACAACACGAAAACGTTGTCCAGCCACAGTGAAGCGCGGGCATCGGAGCGCCCGGCGCGCACCACCGTGGCGGCGAAACGGTCGGGGGTGCCCGAGAGGTACAGGTCGATGTGGAACGCGTTGTACGGAGCCGCGAACACGACCACGAGGAACAGCAGAGCCGGTACGAGCACCAGCAATCCCCACGCTCGTTGGCGCACCAGTCTCCCCTCGCGTCGGTGCCGACGACAGATGTGCCGACCATTCGGCACCGGCCACACGGCACCCGACCCGCGACTCTACCGGCGACCGCTTCTGCGGGTCAGGACGACAGGTGCAGCAGGGCCGCCGACTCGGGGTTCAGCACCGGCATCTGCAGGCCATGCACTGCCAGTTGGCGGCCGGTCAGTTCGATGCCGTCGGTCAGCCAAGCGGGTTGCTGCCTGGCCGGAACACGACCCGCTCGCGGCAGGGTCAGCATCTCGACTCGGTATCGGCGCAAGGGGTCGAGACCCGGCAACAGCAACGGCGCAGGAGCCAGGCTGGTACCGGTTCGCAACTGCACATGCGCCACCAGCGCTTCCGAATGGTCGGCCGAGTACACGCCGTGCGCGTGCGAGACGGGTTGGCAGTGTTGGTCGACGCCGTCGTACTCGGCGTCGAACCGCACCACGTCGCCGGTGTGCAGCAGTGTCCTGAACCGCTGGTGCAAAGCGATCACCATCGCCAGATCGGCGCGGTCCTGATCGTCCAACTCCAGCAGGTTCCACTCGATGCCGAGGTGGCCGAACATTGCCGTCGCCGCCCGAAATGCCAGTGTGTGCGTGCGGCCGGTCGTGTGTGATCGCGGTGGGCCGATGTGCGCGCCCATCAGCTCGGGCGGCACGAACATCGATGCACCGCGCTGGATGGTCTGCCGCTCCAGCGCGTCGTTGCAGTCGCTGGCCCACACGCGCTGCGTGCGGCGCAACATCTCGTGGTCGACGCGACCGCCGCCGCTCGCGCAGCTCTCGATCTCGACGGTCGGGTGACGGCGGTGCAGTTCGTCCAGCAATCGATACAGCGACAGCGTCTGCGCATGCGTGCCGGCCGCACCGTCGGCACCACTGGCCTGCACGTGGTCGCGATTCATGTCCCACTTCACGTAGGCGATGGCGTGATCTCGCAGCAGCGCATCCAACTGCTGCAGTACGTGCTGGAACGCGCCGGCGATGGTCAGATCCAACACCAGTTGGTGACGACCCAGCACGGGTTCGTAGCCGTCGGTAGCCAGCACCCATTCGGGATGCGCACGAAACAGCTCGCTGTCGGGATTGACCATCTCGGGCTCGACCCAGATGCCGAAGTCCATGCCCAACGAGGTGACGTGCTGGATGATCGGAGCCAAACCTTGAGGATGCGCATCGGGCGACACGACCCAGTCACCCAGGCCCGAGCGGTCGTTGCGGCGTGAGCCGAACCAGCCGTCGTCCAGCACGAACCGCTCGACGCCAACTGCTGCGGCTGCGTCGGCGAGACGGCGCAGCGTGTCCAGATCGTGGTCGAAGTAGACAGCCTCCCACGTGTTCAACAGCACCTTGCGGGGCGAGGTCGGATGAGTGGTCCGTGCCCGCAGCGATCGATGAAAGCCCCAGCTGGCCGGTGTCAGCCCTTCGCCGTACGACGCCACGACCTCTGGCGTCTCGTACGCCTCGCCCGGCAACAGCACAACCTCGCCGGGATGCAGCAGCTCACCGAGTTGCATGTATCGACGACCGTCGGGCAAGCGCTCAACGTGCACTCGATGGTTGCCACTCCAGGCCAGATGGGCACCCCAGGTGTGGCCGTGCCACTCTCCTGCACCGCGTTCCGACGCGAACACCAGCGGCACGTGCTCGTGCGACGTGCGGCCGCGGCGGTTCTCGATGACCGTGGCTCCTGTCGGCCATGACGCGCGCTGCGGATGCATCTCGCGTGTCCATCGGCCGGTGAACGTCAGCAGTTCGCCGGCGTGCGCGGGCACAGGCAGCGAGATCGACAGTTGGCCGAGCAGGTATCGCGTGTCGTCGATGTTGGTCAGGACGCACCGCACCCGCAAGACCTCGTCGAGATGAACCAAGGTGTCCAGTTGCAGCCCGGCGACGAGGTCGGTCGCGGTGACCGACACCTCTTGATCACCCGATGTCTTGATGACCGGCGAACCAAATCGGGGTGACCACGCCACACCACGCCGGCGGTGGCCCAACAACCCCGGGCTGCCGACGAATCCACTGCCGTGTTCGGGCACGATCGAGACGGGTGGGATCACATCCAGCACCCCGTTCGAGACCGGTCGTTGCAACGCAGCCATGGTCGCGTCCAGGTCGGCATCGCCCAACGGCGCGCCCCAATGAACGATGACCGGCACGCCGGCTGACGTGTCGAGCACCACGTCGGCGGAACGGCCGCGCAGATGGATCATGGACTGCCCTTCGCTGTGGTCCCGCGGCCGAGCGCCGTTGAACTGCTTCCGCACGGCAAAGTAGACGACGCCGAACGCAGCGACCACATGCATGCCTTCCAACTGCGACGGCGACGGCGACGGCGAGGAGATCGGGGGCGTCCATGCTGCGGGCGAACCGGCGGCCGACCGATGGAGGCGACTGGCCACAACGGGGTTCGACATCACGATCGCGTCGAACTGCGACGAGCGAACAGCTTGCCGTTCATCGCGACGGCCGAAGTCGCCGGAGGCGAACTACGTCAGCCCATACGTCCTCAAGACCCGGCCGCCGACCGTCGCAAACTGCTCCGACTCTGAGTGGCGTGTACGGGCCTTGTTCGTCGCATTCGCCTGACACGTTCGACGGCCGATCGCAGTCGATTTCTTGAGGTTCGCAAGTCTCGTGGCCCGTGGGTGGGGTGTGGTCGGACGACGGTCCCGGCGACGGTGCTTCATCGTCGTCGAATGTCATGAAATCCTTTGTTTGTATGGGGTTCAGGGTTGCTATGGTGGTCGAACACCAGTACGATTGGGTGATGTCGACGGAAGGGTGCCTCGAAGAAATCGTGTCCTTCGATGACCTCGTCGAAGCCTTGGGACACCATGAACGATTCGGTGCCAAACTCGCTCTCGCCGCAGCGA
>JANNFQ010000557.1:0-2832 GCA_031380045.1 Acidimicrobiaceae bacterium | reverse complement strand
CCGGCGATCCGTGCTCGTGGGTCTCGCCTCCGAGACATTGGTATTGCCCCACGATCACCGATCTCGAGCACCGATCATTCTCAACGGTCGACGGCCGTCAGCGGCAACTCTGAGTTGGCCACCAGTGGGTGGCGTCCCCTGGTCGCCGAGCTCAGTGAACGGAAACGGTGAACGGAGAACGGAGAACAGCTTCAGTCGAAGAACAACTCGTCGCGCGGTACGACCACGGGTGTTGCGTCGGTGCCCAGCGAGACGCGATTCGCCGACAGCGCGCGCACGATGGCTGCGGTGTTCACGCTGCGAAGGGCAACCAGCAACGCCAGCACCATGACGCCGGCGCCGACGAAGTACGTGGCGCGAAGGCCCAACCAGTGGGCGACCTGGCCGCCCAGCACCGAGCCGATGGGTAGCGTGCCCCAACCGAACCACCGGTACACGCTGTTCACTCGTCCGAACAGCCGCGCCGGAATGATCTGTTGGCGCAGCGACACCATCACCACGTTCCAGACGGTTGCGGCCATCGACTCGATCGCCACGGCCAGTGCCACGAACCAAGCCACCGGAAATGCGCCGACCGCGGCAAGCGACAGGATCCATGTGACCAACGCGGTGTAGATGGACGCGGCCTGCCCCAGGCGTGCCACGATTCGATCGCCGAGCACGCCGCCCAGCACCGCGCCAATGCCCATGACACCCAGCAACAGTCCGAAGCCGCGCTCGCCAACGCCGAGCTCGTCCTGGGCGAACAGCACGAACACTGCCGCCGGCATCTGGAACGCAAGGTTGCTGAGGCCCAGGCTGATCGCCACCGTTCGCAGCAGCGGCTGTCGCCACAGGAACCGCCAACCGGTGCGGATCTCGGCGTAGATGGAGGCGGACTCGTGACGGGCCTCGGTGTTCGGATTGAAGTTGCCACGAATCGACATGACCAACGCCGCGGCAATCGCGAAGGTGACGGCATCGACGCCGAACGGCAGGAACAGCGCCGCAGCAAACAACACGCTGCCCAATGGAGTGCCGATGAACGTGTTGGCTCCCAGTTCCACGGCGTACCGGCGGCCGTTCGCCTTCGCGAGCAGACGGGTCGGTACCAGAGCGGGCACGATGGCTTGCGATGCGTTGTCGAAGAAGACCTCGGCGGTGCCCAACGAGATCGCCACGACCCACAGCATCCAGATCTCTGCGGCATCGAACGCCACTACGACCGCCAGCACGCCAACGACCGCGGCACGTATCGAATCGGAGATCACCATGATGTGCTTGCGATCAGATCGATCGATCAACGCGCCGATCGGCAAGGACAGTGCCAGCCACGGCAGTGCGGCCGCAGCGGCAATCAACGAGATCGACACCTCGTCGCGGGTCAGGCGCGCTGCCAGCAGTGGCAACGCCACGATGAACACACCGTCGCCCAGGTTCGAGATGCCCGATGCAGACCAGAGTCGCCAGTAGGCCGGTGGCAATCGTTGACCGACGCTGCGCGCCATCAGGCGGGGGCGTCGCTCGTCGGGACGGCGGCGGTCAGCCGTTGAAAGGCCCCCGGCAGATCGGGGTAGCGCTTGGTCGAGGCGCCCCCATCGACCGAATAGAACGCAGCGGAGATGAACGTCGATTCGGGACCGACCAGGAACGCCACCAGGTCGGCGATATCGGATGGCTGCGCGAATCGGCCGACTGTGGTGTTGTCGACGAACTCGTCGACCACACCGGGAACGTCCCAGAAACCGGCCGACGCACTCGTCTGGACCAGGCCGGGGCCGACCGTGTTGACGCGGATGCCCCGGTGGCCCAACTCCATGGCCGCGACGCGGGTCAACATGGCGACACCTGCCTTCGCCGTGCAGTAGGCAGCCATGCCCTCTGCCGGCTGGATGGCGTTCAGTGAGGCGATGTTGACGATGGACCCGCCGTCGTTCATCGCTCGACCGGCATGTTTGACAGTCAGGAACACACCGGTGAGACAGAGATCGATGATCTCGCGCCAGGTCTCGAGCGGGTGATCGACGATGGGACTGAACGCGCCCTTCCCGGCGTTGGCGACGGCGATGTCCAGCCCTGCGCCGTTTGAAGCGCTTCCTGCTGCCAGGTCGACCAGAGCGGCGACGGAGTCTTCGTCGGTGACGTCGCACAGGCTGGTCACGACCCGGTCGCCCAGGTCGTGAGCCAGTTGGTCGAGCGCGGCCCGGTCGATGTCGCCAGCCACCACCAACGCACCGTCGGCCACCAAGCGCTGGGTGATGGCCCTACCGATTCCGGCTGCCGCTCCAGTGACCAGCGCCACGCTGTGCTCGAGATTTCGGGACCCCACAGCTGTGACCATGATCGAACAGACCCTAGCCGTTGACCTCGCCGTTGAACCGGTTCGCTGACCGGGGGCCGGGACTGTGCAAGGCGTCGACGAGGTGTTGACGCGAGACCTTGCCCAGCGAGGTTCGGGGTAGCTCGTTGACGACGACGAGTTGCTTGGGTGCCATGAACGAAGGGAGGCGTTGGTTGCTCCAGCTGCGCAGGTCTGCCAGCGAAGGAGGCGCAGCTGGGTCGGAGGGCACGATCCATGCCACCACGCGCTGACCCCACTCGGCATCGTCGATGCCTGCCACCGACACCTGTCCAACGCCCGGGTGGTCGGCCAACTCGCGCTCGACGGCGTCGGGCCACACGTTCTCGCCGCCGGTGATGATCAAGTCGCCGCGACGACCCATCACCCGCAGGCGGCCGTCGTCGGCCCAACGACCGATGTCGTTGGTGTGCAACCATCCGTCGCCGTCCAGTGGCGTCGAACCGTCGCGGTAGCAGCGCAGCAGCATCGGGCCGCGCACCAGCACCTCGCCG
>JANNFQ010000555.1:0-10981 GCA_031380045.1 Acidimicrobiaceae bacterium | reverse complement strand
ACATGCCCATGAAGGGGATCGTGCCGCCTTCGCCGAAGGCTCGTGACGGCTTGCCGAACGCAGCCTGCGACGCATCGTCCAGTGCGTCTTGCAACCAGGGCGCGAATGTCGGAGCGTTCCAACCCGGACCGGAGATGCCGTCCAAGAACTGAACGGTTGCTGCGGAGGGTGGGTCGGCCACGATGGTTCGCTCGATGGCCGCCAGTGCGGCTGCGTGATCGCACGTCGGTGGCAGCCGGAAGCTCAGCTCGAACGAGGTGTGCGGCCGCAACACGTTGCCGGCCATCTCCATGCTGGGGATGCCTCCCACGCCGGTGACGCTGAGCGTTGGGTGCCACGTGCGGGCCAGCAGCTGCTCGGCTGGGTCGTCGACCATCGGACGCGTGCCACCGGCCCACGGGTAGTGGGCGCCGATGGGAAACTCGGCCGCGGTCGCTTGGGCTTGGGCTCGTCGGTCGTCGGGAATGTCGACGTGTAGTTCGGCGACGATGATCACGCCGTCGACACTTCGCTCGATGCGGTCCAGCACCTGACGGGCGATGCGGAACGAGGATGGCACCACGCCACTGGCCTCACCCGAATGCACGCCCTCGGTCAGCACGTCGACGCGCAGTTCGCCAGACGCCAACCCGCGCAACGACGTGGTGACCCACAGCCGTTCATAGTCCATGCAGCCCGAGTCGAGGCACAGCACCAAACTGGGTGTACCGATGCGGTCGACGAGCGCGTCGAGGTGCGCGGGCAGATCCGGGCTGCCGCTCTCTTCGCTGGCTTCGATCAACACCACACATCGGTTGTGCCGGAAACCTTCGGCCTGTGCCGCCTCGATCGCCAGCACCGACGCAAAGGCCGAATAGCCATCGTCGGCGCCGCCCCGCCCGTACAGACGATCGCCCTCCAGCACCGGCGTCCACGGGCCCAGACCGGCGCGCCACCCGGTCATCTCAGGCTGTTTGTCGAGGTGGCCGTACAACAACACGGGGTCGCTGTCGGACCCGCCGTTGAACGCTGGGACCTCGATGACGATGAGTGGCGTGCGGCCTGGCAGCTCTTGCACCTCGATGGCCAGCCCGGCCACGGCCCGCTGCGCGCACCAGTCGCGGATCAGTGCCACTGCCCGGTCCATGTGGCCGTGCTGGCGCCACGCCGGGTCGTACGCCAACGACACGTTGGGGATGGCGATGTAGTCGTGTAGCACGGGCACGATGTCGTCGGTCCACACTCGGTCGACGTGCTCGGCCAGCGTCATCGGCGAACGCTCGCGATTCGATCGATCGTGCGCTCGGCCTCGTCCAACATGCGCTGCACCAGTTCGGCAGCCGGTACCAGCGAATCGATCCCGCCCACACCCTGCCCGCAGGGCATGAACTCCTTGGTCACATCGACCTCTGTGCCATCGGCCGCGCCCAGGTGGTTGACGCCCGCCTTCGACGACGCAAACGCCTGCTGCGGGAACGGCTGCAGCTCGTCGGGATGCTGTTCGAAGTAGGTCGTCCAGTCGTTGCGCACCACGCGGCACGTCTTGCCGGTGAACGACCGCGAGATGACCGTTCCGTCTTCGGGCGTGGCCACCAACGTCTCTTTGTAACCCTTCACCGAGCGGGCTTCGGGCGTTGCGATGAAGCGGGTGCCGATCCACACGCCGTCAGCGCCTAGGGCCAATGACGCGGCCAGCCCGCGGCCGTCGTACAACCCGCCGGCCGCGACAACCGGCACCTTGTCGCCGACTGCATCGACGACCTGCGGCACCAGGGCCATGGTCGCCACCGTGCCGGTGTGGCCGCCACCCTCGGTTCCCTGCGCCACCACAAAGTCGACACCGCTGGCCACTGCGCTGACGGCATGGCGCACCTTGCCGCACATGCTGCCGACCAGCACGTTGCTGGCGTGCAGCATGTCGATGACTTCGCGAGGCACACCCAGGCCGGCCACGAAGATGCTGGCACCGCCTTCGATCACGCTCTGGATACCACGCTCGACCTGGCCGGGCATGGCCGTCAGCAGGTCGACGCCGAAGGGCTTCGAGGTCAGCTGCCGCACCCGTGCCATCTCTTCGGGCAACTCGTCGACGGCCATCGTCGAGGCGCCCAGCGTGCCGATGCCACCGGCCTCGCTGACGGCCGCGACCAATCGGTGATAGCTGACCCCGCCCATGCCGGCCAGCATGATCGGATGGTCGATGGCGAGCATGTCGGTCAGGCGTGTGCGCATGTCGCGACCGTAGCCACCTGGCACCGGGCTCGGGCAGGCCGGGCACGTTCAGCTAGGCGTGAAGTTGCGGGGCTTGTCGGACGTTGCCGGCGGCAGGCCAGCAGTGAACGTCAGTCAGCGGTATGGGCCGGGGCGCCGCAAGATCTGGGGGTGCCAGCGGCCGGGGGTCAACGCCAGCGCTCGCGGCTCGTCTTCGAACATCCACCTAGCGAAGTTGCGACGGGTCCACGCGTTGGTGCCGATCAACCTGATCGCGCCCCGCGTGCCGCGACGATGGGCCAGCACACGAGTCAGCAGCGCCGACATGCGGTGGTCGGCGAACAGGTGGCGTCGAACCTCGGTCTCGTACCGCGTCCGCACCACGTCGGGTTGCAGGGCGCCAGTCGCGATGATCGCCTCGGCGGCCAGGCGACCGGTCAGCACGGCCTGGCCGATGCCCTCACCCGTCATCGTGTCGCTGGCCCGAGCTGCGTCGCCGATGAACAGCACTCGGCCCGACGACAGCGTGGCCTTGTCGATGGCCGCTGGTATCGGCCACGCGGTGTGGCGGTCCTCCAGCTCGACTGCGTCTCCTAGCGCCGCGACCACGTGTGGTCGAGCCAGCAGATCGGTCCACAGTTCCTTCATGTCCTGCACCTTTCGGATGCCGTCGCGCTGCACCCCAAAGCCGATGTTGACTCGTCCGTCGGGCAACGGGAAGCTCCACATGTAACCGGGCAGCAGGTCGGCCTCGAACCAGACGTACAACCGGTCGCGCGCCTGTCCGTTCACATTGCGGGCGTACTGCCGGAACGCGTGCCACTCGCCCAGGTAGCCCGGTTCGGCCAAGCCCAGCAGCTTGCGCGTCGGCGACCACATGCCGTCAGCGGCCACCACGTAGCGGGTGCGCACCGTGCCCACCCCGTCGACCTGCAGGGTGAGATGATCGTCATCGTCTGTCGGCGCGTCGATCGACGTCAGCGCGTGCCCATCGCGCACATCGGCCCCGGCGGCGCGTGCCAGATCGACCAGTGCTGCGTCCAGTTCGCGACGCGGCGTAGTGGCTGCGAACATCCCCGAACCGATGGGCAGTGGCACGTACACCTCGCGGCCCGACGGCGAACGCAACCAAGCGCCGTCGACCACACGCCAGTTCGGCACGGTCGTGGTCGGCAGGCCCAGAGCGTCCAACTCGCGCAACGCCAAGGTGGTCAACCCATCGCCACAACACTTGTCGCGAGGAAAGGCAGCCTTGTCGATCAACATCACCGAGCGTCCGGCCCGCGCCAGCAGCGTTGCTGCGGTGGAACCGGCCGGTCCGGCGCCGACGACCACCACATCGGGGGCACGTCCAGTACTGGAGGTGAGAGGGCTCATCGGCCTTGCAGGCTACGGCCGACTGCCGGTCAACTGGCGGCCGACGAGGGTCGGCAACTTATGATGGCGGCCGTTCGGCCTGACCCCTGAACACCGCCCAGAGCGAGATCGCCCAGAGGAGTGTGCCATGAGCAAGTTGTGTGAAGGTCGTGTCGCGATCGTGACCGGAGCCGGCCGTGGCATCGGCCGCGAGCATGCCATCAGCCTGGCCGCCCATGGGGCGAAGGTGGTCGTCAACGATCTCGGCGGCAACGTCGATGGCTCGGGCGGCGACCTCAGCCCCGCCGAACAAGTGGTGGAAGAGATCAAGGGCATGGGCGGCGAGGCCATCGCCAACGGCGACAGCGTGTCGTCGTGGGAAGGCGCCCAACGCATGATCAACAGTGCCATCGAGACGTTCGGCGATCTGCACGTTGTGGTGAACAACGCCGGCATCCTGCGCGACCGTGTCCTGGTCAACATGACCGAGGAAGAGTGGGATGCCGTCATCGCCGTGCACCTGAAAGGAACGTTCGCGCCCAGCCGTTGGGCCGCCGCGTACTGGCGCGAGCAGTCGAAGGCCGGCAAGCCGGTCGATGGGCGGATCATCAACACCACGTCGGTCAGCGGCATCTACGGCAACCCCGGTCAGACCAACTACGGCGCGGCCAAGGCCGGCATTGCTGCGTTCACCAACATCGCCGCGCTGGAACTGAGCCGCTATGGCGTCACTGTCAACGCCGTCGGCCCGGTGGCGCTGACCCGCATGACCGAGGGCCTCGGACCGGCCCCCGAGACAGATGAAGAACGCGAGGCTCGTTCGCCGCGCTGGATCGCACCGATCGTCACATGGCTGGCATCGCCCGAGTCGAAGCACGTCACCGGTCGGGTCTTCGAGGCCAGTGGTCAGGTGCTGGCCGTCGCCGAGGGCTGGGTGCGCGGCCCGCGCACCAAGCCCATCGAAGACCCCACCTTGCTGGGCCCCGTGGTCGACGAGCTGCTGGCCACCGCACGCAAGAACTCGGGCATGGATGGCACCCCGGGCGGCTGGCCCCAGCCGCGCAGCTGACGTTCGAGCCCGTTGATGCCGACGCCCTCGAAGTGGAGTCCGGCGGCCTCGGTCGGGCATGATGACGCCCGGCGCTTGCCGGCGCCGACACGAGGGGAACTGTCATGCCATTGAATCCTGACGCAGTCGGCGCGGTCGGTGACGTCCGCACCATCTCGTGGAACTCGAAGGATGCGTTGCTGTACGCCGTCGGTATCGGCGCCGGCCAGAGCGATTTGCCGTTCACCACCGAGAACACCAAGGACACGCAGCAGGTCGTGTACCCCACGTTCGCTGTCGTTGCCGGTTCGGGCACGGCCTCGGCCGGCAAGAGCTCGCTCAGCGAGATCGGCACGTTCAACCCGGCCATGCTGGTGCACGGGTCGCAGGCCATCACCCTGCACCGTCCGATTCCGGTCGCGGCAAGCGCCACCACACAGGACCGTGTGGTGGCCATGTACGACAAGGGCAAGGCCGCCGTTGTGTTCATCGAGGCCGAGATCAAGCTGCAGTCGGGCGAGCCACTGTGGACCACTCGTTCGTCGATGTTCATCCGCGGCGAAGGCGGATGGGGCGGCGACCGCGGTCCCTCGGGGCCGCAGAACGAGCCGCCGGCCGATACGGCCCCCGATCACGAGATCACCGTGCACACCTCGCCCGATCAGGCCTTCGTGTACCGGCTGTCGGGCGATCGCAACCCGCTGCACACCGACCCGTCGTTCGCCGCCATGGGCGGGTTCGATCGCCCCATCCTGCATGGCCTGTGCACGTACGGCTTCACGGGGCGAACCCTGCTGGGGGCGCTGTGCGACAACGAGGTGTCGAAGTTCCACCACATCGAGGGTCGCTTCTCGTCACCGGTCATGCCCGGCGATGCGCTGACCGTTCGCGCCTGGCGAACGGGCGCCGGCCAGGCCGTGTTCACCACCTCGGTCGACGACCGGGTCGTCATCGACCAAGGCCTCGTCCGCTTCAGTTAGAGCACCCAGGCTCGCCCTCATCAGCACGCTGGCCGGGCGCGCACAGTTCACGCGTTGGACCCGCCGAACAGCGTGTGCACACTTCCGCCCCACCTGCGGGTCACGACCGTGCACACGCGCACTTTGGGTTGCGGTCAGAGGGCTTGCAGCTCGGCGACGATGTCGGTCAGGGCGACGTCGCGGCGGTCGCCGGTTCGGCGGTCTTTCAGTTCGACCACTCCGTCGACCAGACCACGGCCGACGACCACGATGGTGGGGATGCCCAGCAGGTCGGCGTCATTGAACTTGATGCCGGGCGACACCCCGACACGGTCGTCCAACAGCACTCGCAGCCCGGCTGCCTCGCACTGGGCGGCCAACGCCTCGGCGGCGGGGAGCTGCGGGTCCGTGGCCTTCCCCGTCGCCACGATGTGAACGTCGGCGGGCGACACCTCGCGCGGCCAGACCAGGCCGCGCTCATCGCAGTTCAGCTCGGCGATGGCACCCACGGCGCGCGACACACCGATGCCGTACGACCCCATGGTGACCACCTGTGTCTTGCCGTTCTGGTCCAGCACGGTCAACCCGAATGCCTTCGCGTACAGCCGTCCGAGCTGGAAGATGTGGCCGATCTCGATGCCGCGGGCGATCTCGAGCGGCGCACCGCACATCGGGCACGGGTCGCCGCCCAGCACCTCGGCTGCCTCGATGACGCCGTCGGCCACGAAGTCGCGACCGGCGACCAGGTCGACGACATGCCGGCCGGGGGCGTCGGCACCGGTGATCCAGCGGGTGCCATCGACGATGCGCGGATCGACGACGTACCTGATTCCCGCCGGCTTGTCCTCACCCAGTGCGCCAGGGCCGATGTAGCCCTTCGCCAGCAGTGGGTGCTTGGCGAAGTCGTCTTCGCCGAAGGGCTCGATCTCGGCCGGCGAGACCTGGGCTTCGAGGCGCTTCATGTCCACGTCGCGATCGCCCGGCACACCGATGGCGAGGGGAGTGGCCGTGCCGTCGGGATGACGCAGCTTCACCACCAGGTTCTTCAGCGTGTCGGCCGCCGTCCAGACACGGTCGGGGCGCCGCAGATCGTCGCGGCCGTTCATCAGATCGACCAACGTCTGGATGGTGGGGGTGTCGGGCGTGTCGTGCATCAGTGCAGGCGGCGCGTCGGCCCATGACACGGCAGCGGGCGGCGCCACCTGTACTGCCTCGGTGTTGGCCGCATAGTCGCAGTTGGTGCACCGCACGTAGGTGTCCTCGCCCACATCCAGAGGTGCCAGGAACTCTTCACTGACTGAGCCACCCATGGCACCGCTCATGGCCGACACGATGACGTACGGCATGCCCAGCCGTTCGAACGTGCGCTGGTAGGCGACGCGATGCTTGTCGTAGCTGACCTGCAGGCCCTGGTCGTCGATGTCGAAGCTGTAGCTGTCTTTCATGCTGAACTCGCGCCCGCGCAGCAGGCCGGCCCGAGGCCTGGCCTCGTCTCGGAACTTCCACTGGATCTGATAGATGACCAGCGGCAGATCCTTGTAGCTGCTGTACAGGTCCTTGACCAGCAGGGTGAAGAACTCTTCATGCGTCGGAGCCAGCATCATGTCGGCGCCGCGCCGGTCTTTCAGGCGGAACACGTTGTCGCCGTAGTCGGTCCAACGGCCCGAGATCTCGTACGGCTCGCGCGGCAGGAGCGCAGGGAAGTGCACCTCTTGGAACCCTTCGCGATCCATCTCTTCGCGAATGATTCGTTCCACGTTGCGGAACACGATCCAACCCAGCGGCAACCAGGTGAATCCGCCCGGGGCAGCCCGACGGATGTAGCTGCCGCGGACGAGCAGCCGATGGCTGGCGACCTCGGCATCGACGGGGTCCTCACGGAGGGTGCGGACGAAGAGAGTCGAGAGGCGGAGCATCGGGCCTGGAGGTTACCGGGCCTCTTCCCGGCACCTGGCAGATATACTCGATCAGTCCTTGAGTTCACCGAACCGAAGGCGTGGGCCCACCCGGTCCACGCCTTCTTGTCTGATGGGCCCCAGGTTCGACCGACACCACCACCACCAACAGTGACCAGAACAGGGGGAAGCCCACCATGAGCGACGCAGTCATCCAGCGAGTCACACGCATGATCGCCCCCTTGGTCGCCGACCTCAAGCTTGATCTGTACGACATCGAGTTTCGGGGCGGCACGTTGCGCGTCACCCTCGATACCCCGCCCGGATCCACGGCCGGGGTCGACATCGACACGCTCACCTTGGTCACACGCATGATCTCTCGCGACTTCGATCACGACGATCCCATGCCGGGGCATTACACCCTCGAGGTCACCAGCCCTGGTCTCGAGCGCACACTGCGCGTGCCGGCTCACTTCCAGCGCGAGATCGGCAAGACGGTGGCGATCCGGTTGCGCGACATCGGCGGCAGCGATCGCCGGGTGCAGGGCACGCTGGTCGCCGCAACCGAGACCGAATGCACAGTGCGCATTGAGCCAGAGATCAATCTCAGCAAGAGCGCCGCCAAACGCCTCGCGGCGCCCGTTCAGACCGACGAGCGCACCATCCAGTACTCCCAGATCGACCGCGCCAAGACCGTGTTCGTCTGGGGCCCCGCACCCAAGCCGGGCAAGCAGCCGGCCGCCAAGGCGGCGAAGACCAGCCCCAAGCCGGGTGCATCATCCAGCAGTTCACAGCCCACAGGCCGCCAGGACCCCGGTCCCAGCGACGAGATCGATGAACCCGCTGATATCCACGTCCCGACATCCGCCACGCAGGAGGCGTCATGAGTAGTCTCGACATGTCCGAAGCCGTTCGCATGCTGGCGAACGAGAAGAACATCTCGGTCGACACCTTGTTGCACGTGCTGGTCGACGCTTTGGCAACGGCCTACAAGCGCCGGCCAGGAGCAGCCGAAGAAGTCGTCGTCGAGGTCAATCCCGACACGCTCGAGTTCTCGTTCACTGCCTACGACGTCGATGAAGACGGTCTGTGGGTCAACGAACGCGACGACACCCCCAAGCGTGAAGAGATGGGTCGCATCGCTGCGCAGACGTTCCGTCAGGTGATGGGTCAGCGCATTCGCGAGGCCGAACGCGATCGCAAGTTCGAGGAGTACGCCAACCGCGAGGGCGATATCGTCACCGGCATCATCCAACAGACCGATGCGCGCTACACGCTGCTCGATCTCGGCCGGGTGGAAAGCCTGTTGCCCCAAGCCGAGCAGGTCCCCTTCGAGCGTCCCGAGCCGGGTTCGCGCGTCAAGGCATACATCGTCGAGGTGCGCAAGACCGCCAAGGGCCCGCAGATCGTCGTCAGCCGTACCCATCCCGGGCTCATCAAGCGGTTGTTCGAGCTGGAAGTGCCCGAGATCGCCGACGGCATCGTCGAGATCAAGGCGTGCGCTCGCGAGCCAGGTCACCGCACCAAGATCGCTGTGTGGAGCAACGATCACAACGTCGATCCAGTCGGTGCCTGCGTCGGCGCTCGTGGCGGTCGTGTGCGCATGGTCGTCAACGAACTGCGCGGCGAGAAGATCGACATCGTTCCGTTCAGCGAAGACCTGGCCGACTTCGTCGCCAAGGCGTTGTCGCCGGCAAAGGTCAAGGAAGTCATCATCAGTGATGACGGCACCCAGGCCGACGTGATCGTGCCCGACCACCAGCTCAGCCTGGCGATCGGCAAGGAAGGCCAGAACGCTCGTCTGGCGGCCCGTCTGACCGGCGTCCGCATCGACATCCGCGGCGAGAGCCAACCGATCGAAGGCCCCGACGACGCCGACTACGAAGAAGGCGAGTGGGTCGAGAACGCCGAAGGTGTCATGGAGTTCCGTGCTGCCGACGGATCGGTCGTCAGCGCCGCAGAATGGAACGAGCAACTGAACGCCGATGTGCCGGCCGCGTCGGACGCCGAAGTCGCCACAGACGCGGTAGCGCCGGCGCCAGCCGACGATGCAGTGGCCGCCGAGGCAGCAGCAGAGACCGACGAAGCGAGCACCGATGCGAGTGAGACCGCATCCACCGAGACAGAGAGGGAGGGTGGAGACGAAGCGACCAGTTGATCAGCCCACTCGGCAACCGATGCGTACATGTGTCGGCTGCCGGTCCACGTTGCCCATCGAACGGCTCGTCCGCTGCACGCTCTCACTCGAGGGCGTGGTGGTGGTCGGTCGAACGGCGCCAGGCCGCGGAGCATGGTTGTGCTCTGTTCCCTGCATCGCCACAGCGATCCGCAAACATGGTTTCGAGCGAGCTTGGCGACGTCCCATTCCGGGCGGCGCGCTCGCCGAACTGCCCAACGCATTCGAATCCACCGTCGAGAACATGAGACACTGGTCGGTCGCCGGAGCTGTATCCGGCCACCCGACGCCAATGAAAGGCTAAAGAGTTTGGCGAAGAACATGCGCGTACACGAGCTTGCGAAAGAGCTCGGGATGACGAACAGCGAACTGCTCGATCTGACATCGAAGATGGGCGTGGAGGCGAAGAGCCAGTCCTCCAGCATCATCGAGGCGCAGGCCGACCGGTTGCGTCGTCGCGCGGAACGGGACGGATTGACCCGGCCCGAACAGCCCGAAGATGCCAAGCCGGCAAAGAAGGGTGCCGCCAAGAAGGCAGCGCCCAAGGCAGGCGCCGCCACTACGGCTACCGAGGCACCTGTCGAGGCACCCGCGGTCGCTGCTCCAGCTGCTGCACCCGTACCGGCTGCATCGCCGGTCAGTTCGGCGCCGCCGCCCGACGCCCCATCGGCACCGGCGCAGCCTGCTGCGGCCGCACCTGCCCCGGCCGCCGTCCCGGTGGCCGAGGCCCAGCCTGCACCTGCAGCCGCTACCGCAGCCGCAACGTCGCCCGCACCGGCGCCGGTTGCCCCGGCCCCGACGCCCGCCCGGGTTGCCGAGCCCGTGCAACCAGCTGCAGTTGCGCCCGTGCCTGCCTCGCCGGTGGCGACACCGGCACATGCGGCCGACGAGCCGCGCAAGATCGTCAGCACCCGGCCTTCGCCGGGCGACTCGCCGCGGCCCAGTTCGGTTGCCGCTCGACCGTTGTCGTCGTCGCCCCCACGTCCTGCGGCCGGGCCGTCGGCCTCGCCCGCGTCAGCCCAGCGTCCAGCGGCATCACCTCCATCCAACGCCAGTCGTCCTCCGGCCGGTCCTGGCCGTCCCACCTCGGCCAGTTCGGCCGCCGGCGCTGCGCCGGCGCGCCCTGTATCGGCCTCGGGTCGGGCCATTCCGCCCCCGCCCGGCGCGCCGCGTCCTGTCTCGGCCTCTGGTCGGCCCATTCCTCCGCCTCCGGGCAGCGCCCGGCCACCCGCTCCTGGTGGCGCACGGCCGGGTGGCCCGTCGGCTCGTCCCGCTGGTGGCTATGGGCAGCGCACGGGCGGGCCCAGCGGCCCGCGCCCCGGCGGCCCCGGTGGGCCGCGTCCCGGCGGTTTCGGCG
>JANNFQ010000310.1:0-27658 GCA_031380045.1 Acidimicrobiaceae bacterium | reverse complement strand
GGCGTCAACAAGCCAACGTTGCCGCCCCATTCGTTGGTGAACGCAAACAGGGCGTTCGGCCGGGGGATCTCGACGCCGAACAGGTTCTGCACCTGGGCGAAGCTGGGCTTGATGAGGTTGCCGACGAACTCGTTGTCGGAGATGGAGCCCGGCAGGACCACGCTGGCCAAGGTGGTCGACAGCCGTCCGTGCGGTACCAGCATGCCCAGATAGCCACCAGCGACAGCGGCAACCCAGAACCACGACACCCAGCGGATGAACGTCTCGCGAGACACTCGCCGCTCGTTGTAGACGTAGTACGCCAGACACAACGCGGTCAGGTACGCCATGTAGCGCATACCGAAGCTCAGGAACCTCGTGAACTTGTCCAGCCGCACCACGGTGAACCCGGCCCAGATGACGTACACCGCGTACAAGCCGGTCGTGGGCGGCCGCTCCAGCCGGGGCGTCATGATGCACCACACCACCAGTGGCAGCGCAGCGAACGACCAGATGAACCCACCGAAACCCAAGAACCACCAGACGGGGTTCAGCGAGAAGAGTGCGAAGACGATCCAGCCAGGAGGCAGCAGCGGGGGTCTGCCCACGGCCCGCGGCACGTCAGATCCCTCGCCCGGTCTTGTGCGCCCATTCCAGTGCCCGGTCTGCCGAGACCAGCTTCAAGGCAACGACCGTGGCCACCGGCCAGCGCTTCTCGAGCGGCCAGCGACGGATGACGCCGGCGATCTCGCGGAACGCCTGGCGGCGCTCGCCAAGGGCCGCCAGGGCAAACGCGATCTGCCCGCGCATCCTGGCTTCAGCCCGACGATGCTGACCGAACTCGGGGTGCTTGGCCATCATGTAGCGCTGGGCGTCGACGATCATGCGCCAGCGAGTGGTGAAGTACGACGTGCGGCCCCATCGGACCGAGACGAACGGCTGCTTGATGCAGTGGATGCGACCGGCCTTGGCAGCGCGCAGCAGGAAGTCGTAATCCTCGGAGTACCCACCAGGAATCTGCTCGTCGACCAGCCCGATGGTGTCGATCAGCGACGCCCGGAACAAGAAACCGGAAGGATGCGCCTCGGTCAGCCGGTCATGTACCAGCGCTTCAACAGTCAGATCATCGACCGGCGACGGGCGTGGGGTTTCCTGGCCCTCGAAGTCGATGATGATGCCAGTGGTGGTGAACACGGCGTCGGGGTGGGCTTCGAGGTAGCTCACCTGGGCGGTCAGCTTGCCCGGCAGCCACATGTCGTCGTCGTCGCAGAAGGCGATGTAGGTGCTGCCGTTGACCTGGCCGATGCCGGTGTTGCGCCCGGCCGGCAGCCCGGTCGAGGTGTTGGCCATGACCCTGACCGACCGGTTCGAGGTCTGGCGATCGAGGCTGGTGTCGGGCGTGGTCTGGTCGAAGACCACGAGCACATCGACCTGGCCTGGGAAATCCTGGTCGACTGCAGCGTCGATTGCTCGGCGAAGCAGTTCGGGGCGGTCGCGGGTCGCGATGACGACCGCAATAGAGGGGTGTTCGTTGGTCATCAGCGTGCGTATCCGAGGCGAAGGGGAAAGGTCAGGGTAGCAACGATCATGCGTCGCGATCTGGGCATCGCGCGGCGCCATGCATCGTCGGAGCGAATGGTGATGGCGCCGGACGTGAACCGCATCGGATTGCCCGAAACGGTGTGGTCGCAGCCGAGTTGAATGGTGCGGTCGTCGAAATGCGGCAGGGTGACGTGGTTCGTCGCGGCAGCAGAGCCGATCAGGTCGGCGACGATCCGGCCCAGTTCGACCGGGTCGGCCGTGAACCGTTCGTACGCCAGGCGGCGGCGACGCGTGCCCAGCAGGCCGGCCAGTTGCAGCAGCAGGTTGTGACTGGTCCAGCGGGCGCAGGCGCGCCAGATGCCCAGCCGTTCCATGTCGTCGCCGGCCTCAGGTCGTTCAACGACCTTGCCCCACGAGTGGGCGACGCCGCGTGGATCGCGCACAACGTGCAGCAGTCGCACGCGATGCGAAGGGAGGTGCCGCAGTACGAACAGATACGACGGATGCTTCGACGAGTCGATCAGGATCTGGTCGTGACCGGCGTGAGACACGGCCTGTTCGCTGATCGCGGTGTACAGCCTGTCCAGCACATCGATCAGCCCGGTCAAGGAATCTCGGAACCGCCGGCCAGCCAGCTTCGGGGCGACCAGTAGCGGGATGAAGCGATTTCGGTCGACGGCATGACGCCACCGTTCGATCTGGTCCAGGTCCAGCGACTCCCAGCCGCCGAAGGCACGTTGGGCCACCGCAGCCCAAAACGGACAGTCGCGGAACGCCGTGCCACAACCACACGGTTCGTCCAGCTGCAGACCCCGATGCCACAGGTGCACCATCTCGCCCAGGCACACGAAGCTTGGTGACGTGGCGATCGACCGTTCGAGCAGCGTGGTGCCGCTGCGACCGACCGAACCGATGTAGACGATCTCGCTCACGGCACGCGCCGCAGCAGGATGCGCTGACGCCACCGCCGCTTCGGCAGAGCGCCAGTCGTCAGCTGGTGCACCAGCTCGCCGAACCGAGCGGCGGCCGCCAGCTCGGGACGCGTCTGGTCGACAGCAGCTGAACGTGGGCGTGGCACCGACAGCAGCGCGATCAGCTGCGCCAGGTCGGTGGGCATGTCGATCTGGCCTTCGGCGTGCAGCCGCGCCGTGTAGCGCATCTGATGGTCGTCCACGTGTTCGCCGTGCGACGGGTCGCGGGCGATCACGATGGGTCGGTGGCCACACCGCACGGCCAGCGAGATGGTGCCCGGCCCGCCGTGGCACACCACAGCGTCTGCCGCCAGCATCAGCGCTTCCAACTCGTCTGCGCCCACGTATTCGACCGTTTCCAGACCGTCCAATGGGGGGGTTGCGCCACGCTGCACCAGGGCGTGCAGACCATCGATCGATGTCTGTGCGGCAGCGATCCACTGCAGCATGCGCACGAACGGGTGGTGGTCGGTGCCGACCGACCCGACCAGGCGGATCGGGGTTGCGCCGCTCACAGCAGCTGGCCGATCACGTGGCAGCCCGGGAAGAGCGCTCGCTGCGATTCGTCCTGGGCGACGATCAGGTCGGTCACCGGCGAGACCAGTCGCGCCGTCATCGTGCGGGTGTCGATGCGATCGATGACTTCCACGTACACCGTCTTGGCGCGGAACATCTTGCCGACCCAGAAGAACGGCACCGCGATGGCGGCTCCCGACGACACGATCACCGTCGGGCGCATGCGGCGGATCTCGCGTACCGCCAACCAGGTGTTGCGCACCAGATTGGGCAGATTGCGGGTGGTGGGATAGTGGCCCCAGACCACCGATTCCTCGCCCAGCAGGCTGACCGCATCGGGCAGCTCGAACGTCACCCAGCGCCGATCGTGGTGCGAGTACCACGACCTCAGCTGCAGCAACTGCGCCAGGTGCCCACCGGCAGAGCATGCGAACAGCACCCGCTCACGCTGGGGCTCTGCCTGGCCGGGGTCGGGCGCGACCGTTGGGGCGGGCGTGGCCTCGGGGGCCGGTGTGGAGGTGTCTGGTTCGTTCGTCATGATCAAAGATGTGGTGCAGCCGCCGTGACCGCGACCTGCCTGGCCGAGCGTAGAGCGCGTCACCGCCGTGGCACTGACCATCGACGACGGTCGTCATCGATCGGTCGGGTCGAATGTAGCGACGCACAGCGTCGGCGGGAATGGGCCGACCGGCCCATTCGTCATTGCCCGACAGGCTTCACGGGCTGGCAACGAGACCCAGTGATACCCTCGGCTCCCGTACGACCGACAACCCCCTGAAGGCCCGTAGTGATCTCCGAAACCCATCAACTCGTCTTCGTCGGCGGACTGCACCGCAGCGGAACCACACCATTTGCCAGATGCCTGGCGGCGCACCCAATGGTCAGCGGGTTCAGCAACACCGGTGTCGACGAAGACGAGGGCCAGCATCTGCAAGACGTGATGCCCACCGGTCAGGCTTTCGGTGGGCCCGGCAGATTCGCACTCGACCCGGCCAGTGCCTTGACCGAGGCATCCCCGCTGGTGTCGGCCGACAATGCCCGCCGACTGGCCGACCAGTGGAGCCGTCATTGGGACACCTCGCGCCCAGTGCTGCTCGAGAAGTCGCCTCCCAACATCGTGCGCATGCGCTTTCTGCAGGCACTGTTTCCCAGTGCCTCGTTCATCATGGTGGTGCGGCACCCCGTGATCGTGTCGCTGTCCACCAAGAAGTGGGCCAAGACCTCCAGCTACGACCGGTTGTTCGACAACTGGTTCGCAGCGCACGACACCATGCGTCGCGACGCACCCTTCATCGAACGGCTGCAAGTCGTGAAGTACGAAGACCTGGTGCTGTCACCCGACGACGTGCTGGCCGAGACTGCGTCGTTCTTGAATCTCGACGGGGCGATCCCATCAGACAGCCTGCAGGTGGGTCGCAGTTCGTCGTACGAGCAGACATGGGATGATTGGCGGCACAGCGCGAATCCGGTGGCTCGGCTCAGGTTCAACAGGTTGATTCGCAAGTACGGCGATCGCGCCGCCCAGTTCGGCTATCGCATGGACCGTCTGCACGGCACCGAGCCGTTCACGATCTGACCGAAAAAGCACACTGGGGATCCGCATCGATGTGCGAATCCCCAGCGAGCGTGCCACATGCCGCGGTGCGACAGGCGATGCCTTCAGTCAGGCGGTCGGGCCGTCAGGCGGTCGGGCAGTCAGGCGCTCTGGCGGTCAGGGCGCTGCGGCCGTTGACGTGGAGTTGAAGTACGGATTGTTGGCGAACCGACCGTATGCGGCTGCGTACGCCTGACCGAGGGCGCCGGGCTGGTCCAGCCGGGCCTTGAACTGCAGGCTGTTGTTCCAGTAGACGAACGCCTTCAGCATGGGGAACTGCGACTGCAGGATGGGCACACCGCCGTCGAGGGCGGCCGGACCGTAGGAGTTGACGGCCAGGTTGAAACCCCACTCGGACAACATGATCGGCTTGCCAGGAGCGATGCCCGTTGCCCAGGTGTAGAAGCCTGGCCAGCCGTTGCCCGGCCGGTTGACCAGTTCGCCCATGGTGGTCTGCTTGTCTTGACCGTATGGGTCGTAGCCGATCCAGTCGACCACGTCGTTGCCTGGGTACAGCGTGGGGTACATGTCGGCGTGGTTGGCGCTGCCCATCACGTTCCACACGAACACCGCGTTGGTGACGCCCAGCGAGCGCAGCTTGGTGACCACGTAGCGATACATGTTGGCGTAGTCCTGCAGACCCTTGCCGGCGCCGCCGACATCGTTCTCGGGCTCGTGCTGGATGGTCAGGAAGATCTTGTGCGGGTACGCCTTGATGCCTTTGGCGACACTTTCGATCTCGGCATCGGAGGCACCGCTGGCGGTGGCGGCCCAGCTGTTGCTGGCACTGGGCTTCCAGTTGATCAACAGGATGCTGCGCGGCTTGCCGGGACGCTCGGCCACGGCGATGTCGCCACGAGACGGGAAGGCCCCGCCACCGGTCTTGTACACGTGGATGATGTCGGGCACGTTCTTGGCCACTGCTTCGTACTCGGCCAAGCCCTGCAGCATGTCGAAGCCGCCGTTGGCCGACGGAGTGGTCGACCCCAGCCACGCACCACACACAGGAACCAACAGTGATGACACCGAGCATCCGGGCCCGGTGGGCGGCTCGGGAGCAGGCGTGAACGGCGGCGTGGGCGCAACCGGAACGGGTTTGGGCTTGGGCCCGATGGGGGTCGCGGGCAGCGGCACGGTCTGGGCGACCGGTGCGCCGGTGAACGAACCCGTCTGGTCGAAGACGTAGTCGGAACCTTGCTGCGAGTAGATGGCCACGCCGGCGCTGGACGTGCGCGAGATGGCCATGTTCGATACGGTCTGGCCGGCCCGCATGGCGTTCACGCTGGAGGTGGCCGGCAACGGGGTGCCCGCTGCGTACACCACCGAGAAGCCGGGTTGGGCCGATTCGGTCATGGTGACGTTGCCGACGACCACGCCACCGGTTGCAGGAACCAGCAGCGTTTCGGTGGCGTCCAGGGCGATGGCATCGCGAGTGTCGACCAGCCGCGTGGGAGTCATCGGGACGAACAGGCCGTCGCCGGACGTGGCCGCGCTGGCGCCGGTGAAGTAGCCCAGGAAGTCGACGATCATGTGGCCACCACTGGACGAGAACACAGACAGGCCGCCACCCGAGACCGGCACGACCACGGTGGCCGCACGGGTCGAGTCGGGTGTGTCGACGTTCAGCGACGATGACCACGGCACCGAACCAGCACCGAAGGCGGTGAAGAAACCGGGTTCGTTGTCGCCCGAAGTGGTCAGCGTGACCGCGGCGGCAACCGCGTCGCGAGGTGCTGAGGTGGGCAGTGCCACCCTGACCAGGCCGCCGGCAGGCATGGGAGCGCCGGCTCGCGAGTCGAGCAGGCGCACCGGGTCGGTGGCCACGAAGCGACCGGCCTTCGACGTGGCGGCAGGGATGAACGCGCCGGTGACATCGACCACGATGTCGACGGGCACGTTTGAGTAGATGGACAGCTTGCCCGCGGCGCCAAGCTTGACGATCAGGCCGTTCGACACGATCTGCCCAGCCTCGAAGTTGACGTTCGACGCCAGGGGCATCGACTCACCAGCTGGCCACACCGTGACGAAACCGGCACTGGTGGTGTTCGTCACCGCAACTGAGAGTGAGATTGCCACTGCGGTCTTGGGCACCCCGCTGATACCGGCGACCGGCACTTGCAGCGTGGTCGGCGTCGAGCGGGTGAAACCCTTGTTCTCGCGGGTGTCGACCAGACGAACTGGCCCGACCGGCACGTAACTGCTCGAACCGGCGACTGCGGCGTGCACGACGGGCACACCGCCGAATGCGGGCAGGGCCACACAACCGGCCACCAGCCCCGCAACCACCCCCGCTCGGGCGACGACCGATTTCAGCCTGAACACTGATCTCTTTCTGGGAACCGTAGGCACTTTCGACGCTGTCAACACTTCAATCCTCCTCAGCAGCCACACCACGTGGTGGTGGTGGCGCATTCCGTGATGTATTGTCCGCCGCGTTCTGTACTGTCCCGCATCTTCGACCATCGGCCAGCGTGTCGGCCCCATGTCGAATGTTGCAGTTCGATAACGAATTCGAGTCTAAACGTTTATCGGCAGCCCAAATGAGGAACCTGAGCATTTTCTTGCCGCGCGCGCCCAGATATTGCTGAGATGGGCGCGTCGCAGCGCGCTCATCGACACCATTTCCGTAACTTTTGTCGTCAAAAAGCAACGAACGGCTGGCATCCGACGGGGGCGTCGGACACCAGCCGTTCAGCTGGAAACCTCAAGATCGTCTCAACACGATCGCGACACGGCTTACGGGCCCACCGTCACCGTGACGACCCGCGGCGTCTGCTGCACCTGACCCCAGTTGTCGATCGACCGCACGCTGACCGTGTAGGTCCCGACGGGAATCAACGGGGTGGTGTAGGCGAAGTTCGAACCTGGCGTGCCGGGGCTGGTCAGGAATGATGCGATCCAGAGCGCTCCGGCGCTGAACACACCACTCGAGTTCATGCTCTGGTTGGCGCTGTTCGTGATCTGCACCTCGACCCGGCTGATGCCGAAGTCGTCGATGGCCCGCCCGCCGACCACGATGGTGGAACCAGCCAGTACATCGCCGTTGTTCGGCGAACCCAGCGCCGGCTCGAGGCCGGGGTCGAGGTCACCGGGATAGATCAGATACTTGGCCGTCGCCCCCGCTGTGCTCAGATCCTGCTGACCCTGGCTGTCGATGGCATAGGCCGCCACGCTCCACTCGCCCTTGATCGGCAGGTTCAGCGAGAGGCTGAACGCTGTCGCGGTGGCGCCGGGAACAGTCAGCGTCGCCGGGATCGTGGTGAACTGCGTCTGCAGCGTGCCGTCGGCCTTCAGGTAGCGCAGGGTGTCGAGGTCGCGCAGGGCGATCCCGACCGAGGCCACAGCGAAGTCGTCGGTGGCGTTGCCGGCGATGTTCAGTGCCAGCACTTCGATGTTCTGATCTGTGCCCGTGAAGTTCAGCGTTGCGTTGGGCGGCAGGTCGCCGGGCACCTGAACGTTCAGCGCCAGGCGCCCTTGCAGTGCCCTGAGTCCCAGGTTGTCGGTAGCCGAGACCCGGAAGTCGTAGGTACCGGGGGTCAACGGCGCCGAGGTGTACGTCCAGTTGTACGACGTGACGTTGCCCATGTTCAGCGGCGACACCCGGAATGCGCCGGCCACCACATTGGTACCCCACGTGCCGTCGGCGGCCAGCGCTGCTCCGGTGGTGGTGTTGCGCAGCGACACCTTGACGTCTTGCAGGCGGGTCTCGTCGTTGGCGACGCCCGAGAACGTCACCGTCTGACCGGGCGTGATCTGCACGGCAGCAACTGCCGTCGGGGGCACCATGGCCGCCGGAGCCTCGATGGCCACGGTCGGGGGCAGGCCGGTCGGCGATACGATCCAGATGCGAGTGCCACCGCGCAGGTCGCTCTGACCTGCGCTGTCACGAGCGGAAGCACTGATCTTGAACTCGCCCTCCGGCAAGGTCAGCTCGGTCTGCCACGTGCTGGTGGTCGCCCCGAGCACGTCGGGCTCGACCGAGAACGTGTTGATGTTGCCGCCGAATGTGCCGTCGTCCTGCAGGTACTGGTGGGTCAACTCGTCGCGCACCCAGTAGCCGATCCCGACGACTTCATGGTCGTCGATGGCGGTGCCGGTCACCGCGAACGTCGTTGCGGCCTGCAGCCCGCTGGGCGGGCTGGTGATCGCCGTGTTCGGCGGCACATCGTCCAGCAGGCGTGATTCGAACTTGGCGGTGGCCTTCGTCGAGTCGCTCGATCCGTTGTTCGAGAACGTGCGGGCCCACACCTGGAAGGTGCCATTGGTCAACGACACAGGCAGGGTCCAGTCGGTCTCGGTGGCACCAGGCACAGCCAGCGCGGCATCGATCGTGTTGAACGTGCCCCACGTGGTCAGGTCGTCCTGCAGGTAACGCTTGGCCCCTGCAGTCTCACGGATCTCGATCTGCACCTTGCTGACACCGGCGATGGCGCTGGCGCGGCCGGCGAAGTCGAACGGCTGGTTGGCAGCGATGACGCTGCCGGCAAAAGGATCATCGATCCACGTCTCGGTGGCGGCGGGCGGGGTGACCCGGGTGGTGTCGAAGTAGCCGATGCGACCGACGGTTGCGCCACCCTTGATGCTGCCGTCGCCGCCGATGATCAGACCGTTCGGCGTGGCCTTCATGGCCTTCACGCCCTCGAACGAGTTGGTGCCGGGGTTCCAGTTCATCGCCCAGCCGGTGGCGGGGTCCAACGCACCGACCGTGTCGCGACGCACGACCTCGTCGCCCAGCACATATGCACCCAGACCGCCGGCGCCCTGGCCCCAGCCGTAGCCGACGTTGTCCTGGCCAGGCCATGGATTGGTCGAGCCAGGGGCCTCTTCGAAGCGGAAGTGACCGCCGACGTACACGGCCGTCTCGGTGATGGCCACCGAGTAGACGCTGTCGAAGTGGCGACTGACCCACAACGGATCGACCGAGGGGCCGCCGTCGATCGGGAAGGCCATCGCGGTGTCGTTGATCGGTGGACGATCGCCGCCCGAACCACTGGTGACGACGAAGTACGAGTCATCGGGTGAGATGTCGGCGCCATAGGCGCGCTGCACACCACCGACGAACAGCAGGTTGTCCTCCCACAGCCGGGTGCGCCACGGCAGCAGTTGCTTAGTGGCGGTATCGATCAGCCCGACGCCATACCGGTCCTGGCCGGCGATCTGGCGACCGGTGTGCACGACCAGCAACTTGGCGTCATCATGGGTCAGCTTCAGCGACTGCACGGTCAGCAGGCCATTCAGGCCCAGGCCGCCGGAGAGCGAGTTGTTGAACGCCTGATCGACCGCACCCGTCATGGGGTTCAGTGCCGCAAGACCGACAAGGGCACGACCACCGATGGTCTTGAACTGGCCGCCGACGTACACAGTGGTGTTGGTGGCCTCGACCGAGGTTGCCTTTGCGCCGGCGTTGGCGGTGAAGGCCGTCACCGTCGCACCGGTGGCCGGATCGAGCTTGACCACCTTGCGCTTGGTGATCCCGTTGACCGTGTTGAACGCGCCGACGGCATACAGGCCCGTACCGTCGGGCGATGCTTCGACCTCGACGACCGCGCCGTCGAACGTGGGCCGGAAGCCCATGTCCAGTTGGCCGGTCGTCATGTCGAACGCTGCCAGTCGCGGTTGGCTGACGTCGGCACCGGTGGCATTGCGCACCTGGGTGAACGTGCCGACCACGTAGGCACGGTTGCCCGAGTACTCGATGTCGGTGATCTCACCGTTGCTGATGAACGGTGTGTCGGTACGAGGCGTGGTCGGCACCAGCCCGGCGTGGCCCGGCTTGGGCTGCGCCGCGTGGGCGCTGGGCAGCCAGGCGATTCCTGGCAGCGCGATCGCTGCTGTCAGCAGCATCGTCGTGTACTTGCGAAGCATCTCGATCTCCCGATGGTCTCGACCGCTAAACGTGGCCGGGGACCACTTTCGTATCCGGACGCGATCGAATCCATAGGTCGTTCGGCCCCTTCAAGCACGCGTCCCACCAGCTCACAGCCCCAATGTGCCGCAGCGTGTGCACACTTTCCACTCGGCGGTGGGCCAAGAGCGTGCACACGCGCTCGTGGTCACGGCTCGCGGCGCGTCCTCATCCCTTCTCCACCCGGACCGTGCTGCTCGCGGTCACGGCTCGCAGCGCGTCCTCATCCCTTCTCCACCCGGACCCAATCAACATCGCCCACGAAGTAATCGCAGGTCACGGTGATCTGGTCGCAGGTGCCCTTGCCGGCGATGGTCAACGGCTTGGCGTTCGAGATGCTACCGGTCTTGCCCTTCGCCATGCTGCGCTTGACGCCATCGACGGTCATCGTCACGCCTGCGGCCGTTCGCTCGCAGCGAATGGTGTGCCACTGGCCGTCGTTCAGCGGCGTCTTCGACGAGGCCGTCTTGCTGATCCGGTTCGTGTCACGGAACAAGCAGTGCACTACCCCGCTGGGCGCCTCCCACTTGAAGTAGCCACCGGCCCCACCCGACTGGCCCTTCTGGATCATGTTGCCGAAGTTGTTCGTCCAGCGGACGCGCATGGTGACGGCGTAGTCGGCAGTGCCCGGATCGAGCTTGCTGGTGTTCGGCACACTGTCGAGGTGGCCGGGATGTGCCGGGGGCGTGTTTGGCTGCAGGTACTGGAAACGGTGCGCTGTGGCGCCCATCACCACGGTGCCGGCCAGCACCTCGCTGCCGATCGTGCCGTTCAGGCCGCTGCCACTGCTGTCGACGAGCACGGTCGAGCCCGCCGGTTCGTTCATCTCGTACAGTGCGATCGTGGTGGTCGCCGCTGCTCCCGCAGGCGACACGATGCTCAACGTGACCGCCTGAGTCACCGCGGTCACCACCATTGCGACCAGCCCTACACGCCCCCGTGCTCGCATGACGACCTCCGCGTCTCAAGGAATTCCGCCGAATTCGTCAAGAATTGTTCCAGATCCCTCACGCTCCGTGGTCAATCTCCACAGAACTGACACGATCTCGTGAAGGAATCGTCAAAATCGCGACATAGCCGACACCACTGCGCGCGGAGTGTGGGTGGATATCAGCCAGATGGGTGACGACTACTGCGCAAGTTGTCCGGCGTCGTCAGCCCAGCAGCGACAGCACGCTGTCGACGGATTGGTCGACTGTGAGCTGGTGCGACGGTAGGACCAGTTCGGGTGCTTCGGGTGCTTCGTACTGGTCATCGATACCGGTGAACCCTGTCAGTTCGCCGGCCCTGGCCTTGACGTACAGCCCCTTCGGATCGCGCCGCTCGCATTCCTCGATGGGCGTCGAGACCCACACCTCGATGAACGGCAACTGCGCCGCGGCGTGGATGTCGCGAGCGAACTTGCGGCCGGCGCGATACGGGCTGATGACGGGCACCAGCGCAACGACACCGGCGTCGGCCAACAGTTGCGCAACATGGGCAATGCGGCGGACGTTCTCGGCACGATCGTCGGCCGAGAACCCCAGGTCGACGTTCAGACCATGCCGCACGTTGTCGCCGTCGAGCAGGTACGCCGGGCGACTGCGCTGGACCAGTGCGGCTTCGACCGCGGATGCAATGGTGGACTTCCCTGAGCCCGAGAAGCCGGTGAACCAGATGGTGGCGCCCAGGCTGGGTCGTGCCGATCGGGCGACAGAACCGTGTTGCCAGACGATGTTCCGGGCGGGCGGATCGGGAGGATCGGCGCTCACGGAGCGCCGAGGATCATCCCCGCACCGACGGTCGAGTTGGTTCCCTCGTCGATGAGAATGAAGCTGCCCGTGGTGCGGTTGCGGCGGTACTCGTCGTAGAACAGCGGCACCGTGGTGCGCAGGGTGACACGGCCCAACTCGTTCAGGTTCAGCTTGCCGGGGTGCTCGTGGCGGTGCAGGGAGTTGACGTCCAACTGGTACGCCACTTCCTTGATGATCGCCCGGCCGGTCTGCGTGGTGTGCTTGATGGCGTACCGATCACCCGCCTGGATGGGCTTGGCGTCGGCCATCCAACAGATCATCGCGTCGATGTCCTGACCGACCGTGGGCTGGTTGCGCACCCGGCAGATCATCGATCCACGACTGGTGTCGATGTCATCCGTCAGACGGATGGTGACCGACATGGGCGGAAACGCCTCGTCGATGGGCCCTTCGAACGTATCGATGGCGGCGATGGTGGTGGTCAGCCCTGATGGCAGCACCATGACCTCGTCGCCCACCTTGAACACGCCGCCGGCCACCGTGCCGGCAAAGCCGCGATAGTCGTGGTGATCGTCGCTCATCGGGCGGATGACGTACTGCACCGGGAACCGTGAGTCGATCAGGTTGCGGTCGGAGGCGATGTGCACGTCTTCCAGCATGTGCAACAGCGAGGCGCCTTCGTACCACGGCATGTTGGTAGACCGGGTGACCACGTTGTCGCCGTTCAGCGCACTGATCGGCACGAACGACAGGTCGCCGATCTCGAGCTTCGCGGCGAAGTCCTGGAACTCGCTCTTGATGCTGTCGAACACCTCTTGGCTGTAGTCCACCAGGTCCATCTTGTTGACGCACAGCACCACGTGCGGCACCCGCAGCATGGTCGTGAGGATGGCGTGACGACGGCTTTGCTCCTGGATGCCATGGCGGGCATCGACCAGGATGAGCGCCAGGTCGGCGGTGGATGCGCCAGTCACCATGTTGCGCGTGTACTGCACATGACCAGGGGTGTCGGCGATGATGAACTTGCGCTTCGGTGTGTTGAAGTACCGGTACGCAACGTCGATGGTGATGCCCTGCTCGCGTTCGGCACGCAGGCCGTCTGTCAGCAAGGCCAGGTTGGTGTACCCCTCGCCGCGCTCGCGCGACACTCGCTCGACCGACTCCCACTGGTCGTCGAAGATCTGCTTCGAGTCGAACAGCAGCCGCCCGATCAGGGTGCTCTTGCCGTCATCCACCGATCCGGCGGTGGCGAACCTCAACAGCTCGGTCATCAGAAGTACCCCTCACGCTTGCGATCTTCCATGGCAGCTTCGCTGAACTTGTCGTCGATGCGGGTTGCTCCGCGCTCGGTGATGTGGGTCGACGCGACCTCGGCGATGACCTTCTCGACGGTGTCGGCGTCGGATTCGACAGCCGCAGTGCACGACGCATCACCCACGGTGCGATAGCGCACCTTCATGTCGAACACCTCGGCGCCGGGCGGCGCCGGGCACACCGGGTGCACGGCCATGATCAGGCCCTGCATCCGGAAGACCGGGCGAACGTGCGCGAAGTAGATGGACGGCAGCGGGATGTTCTCTTCCGAGATGTACTGCCAGATGTCGAGCTCGGTCCAGTTCGACAGGGGGAACACGCGGATGTGCTCGCCCGGCTTGTGCCGACCGTTGTACAGGCTCCACAACTCGGGCCGCTGGTTCTTCGGGTCCCATTGGCCGAACTCGTCACGGAAGCTGTACACCCGCTCTTTGGCACGTGCCTTTTCTTCGTCACGGCGGGCGCCTCCGAACACGGCGTCGAACCGGTTCGACTCGATGCCGTCCAGCAACGTGGTGGTCTGCAACCGGTTGCGTGGTGCCCCCGGTCGCTTGTCCTCGACCACACGGCCGGAGTCGATAGAGTCCAGCACCGAGGCGATGATCAACCGGGCGTTCAGCTCGGCGGCACGTCGGTCGCGGTACTCGAGCACCTCGTCGAAGTTGTGGCCCGTGTCGACGTGCATGAGCGTGAACGGGATGCGTGCCGGCCAAAAGGCCTTCTCGGCAATGCGCAGCATGACGATGGAGTCTTTGCCGCCACTGAACAGCAAGCACGGTCGTTCGAACTCTGCTGCGACCTCACGCATGATGTGGATCGCTTCAGCTTCGATCGCACGCAGGTGTGTTAGCGTGTAATTCATCTCACCGCCTGATGCCGGGGGCGCCACGGAGAGCGCGAACGGGTGTAGAGCGGGAGATTGTACCGGAGGGTGCTGTGATCACAGATGATCTTGACGTTGCGCGAACACTCGCTGACGATGCAGGGCGCTTGTTGCTGGCACTTCGGGCCCAGGGCACGGCTGCCGGATGGGACCCGAAAGAGCTGAAAGACCGTGGTGACCAGCGGTCGAACGAGTTCTTGCTGGCTCGATTGGCCGAGTTGCGGCCCGACGACGCAGTGCTGTCCGAAGAGGCGGTCGACGACCCGGTCCGGCTTGAACGGTCGCGAGTCTGGGTCATCGACCCGCTCGACGGCACTCGCGAGTTCTCCGAGAGCGGTCGCGACGACTGGGCCGTGCACGTGGCACTGGCCATCGACGGCGTCGTGCAACTCGGTGTCGTCGCCATCCCCTCGCGTGGCGAGATCTACGACGGCTCGCAGGTGCCGGTCACCACGCACACCGGCGCGCCGCGCATCTTCATCAGCCGCAGTCGTCCGCCGGCCGAGGCCGAACTGGTGGCTCAGGCATTGGGCGGCACCCTGGTGCCCATGGGTTCGGCCGGCGCCAAGACCGCCGCGCTGCTTCGTGGAGAAGCCGAGTTGTACTTGCATTCCGGAGGACAGTACGAGTGGGACCTCGCTGCGCCAGTGGGTGCGGCGATCGGCTCGGGTCTGCATGCGTCGCGCATCGACGGCTCGCCATTCGTGTTCAACAATCGCAACCCCTATCTGCCCGACGCGCTCATCGGTCAACCCGAACTCGCTCGACGAGCGCTGGAAGTGATCGCCGCCGCCGCCTCGTCGAAGGACTGACCACGGAGCCATGACCACCGACGCCTGGATCACTGCAGCATTCCTGACGGTCATGATCGTGGTGCTGGTCGCCGAGCGCTTCCCGCCGCTGCTGGTCATTGCCGGCACGGTCATCGGATTGATGATCGCAGGTGTCCTCGAAGACTCTGCCGCATTCGCTGGGTTCTCTGACACTGCGGTCATCACCATCGCGTCGCTGTACATCCTGGCCGGCTCGATCGACATCACCGGCGCGCTCGAAGGCTTCACCAGGCGCACCTTCACCGAAGACCGAGACGCCAGCGAACGGCGGGCTCTCGCCCAGTTCCTGGTGCCCACGACGATGCTGTCCAGCGTGGTGGCCAACACACCGCTGGTCAGCGTGCTCATCCCGCGCCTGTTGGCGTGGTGCCGGCGCACGGGTCGGTCGCCGTCGAAGTACCTCATGCCGCTCAGCTACGTGGCCGTCCTGGGCGGCGTGATCACCCTGATCGGCACGTCGACCAACCTGGTGGTGGCCAGCCTGCTCGAGAAGCAGGGGCGCGACGGGTTGAACCTGTTCGATCTGACACCCGTCGGTCTGCCGGTGGCCATCGTGGGCACGCTGGTGGTGGTGCTGTTCGCATCGCGCCTGGTACCCGAACGGCTGGCACCCGTCGCCACCACCACGTCGCAGAGCCGTGAGTTCACGGTGGACATGGTGGTGACGTCAGGCAGCGAGCTGGACGGACGGACCGTCAGAGACGCCGGTCTGCGCACGCTGCAAGGCGTTTTCCTGGCAGGAGTCGAGCACCGCACCGGCACGTCTATCGACGATGTGGGTCCCGACACCATCATCGGTGGCGGCGACCGGCTGATCTTCGTGGGCGACATCAGCCGGATCATGGACCTGCAAGCGCAGCCCGGTCTGCGCTTGGCCCCTGACCATCACGTGTCGAAGCTGGACAGCGACCCGCAGCGCAAGCTGTTCGAGGTGGTGGTCTCGTCGGTGTCGCCGCTGGTCGGGGCCACACTGCCCGAGCTCGACTTCCGCGGCACGTACGGCGCCGTGGTCATCGCCGTGCACCGATCGGGTGAGCGGCTGGTCAACAAGCCGGGCGACATCCGGTTTCGCTCCGGCGATGTGCTGGTGCTGCTGGCGCCGGCCGACTGGGCTGCCCGCTGGCGGGCCCGTCACGACTTCCTGCTGATCGCCGGCACGGCCGAGGCACCACCGAAACGCCGGTCGCGAGCTCGATTCGTCGAGCTGGTCGCTGTTGCCCTGCTGATCCTGTCGGGCACCGAACTGGTCAGCTTGATGAAGGCTGCGGTGGTTGCCGCACTGCTGTTGATCGTGTCGGGCACCATCACCCTCACCGAGGCCAAGCGGTCGGTGCAGTTCGACATCATTGCCATGATGGGGCTGTCGGTTGCGCTGGGCACCGCGGCCAACACCAGTGGCCTGGCGGGGGTGCTGGCTGATCGCATCGTCGACAGCCTGGGATCGTTCGGCGACATCGGGCTGCTGGCCGGCATCTTGATCGCCACCATGATCACCACCGAGTTGCTCAGCAACAATGCCGCTGCCGCGTTGATGTTGCCGATCGCCCTGGGCGTGGTCGATCAGACGGGTCTGTCCGAACGTGCCTTCGTGATGGCGGTCATCATCGGTGCCTCGTGTTCGTTCGTGACGCCGCTGGGGTACCAGACGAACACCATGGTCTACGGCCTCGGCGGCTACAAGTACACCGACTTCGTTCGTCTGGGGGCGCCGCTGACCGCCGTGGTCATCGTGATCACCCTGATCACGATCCCGCTGGTCATCGGCCTCTGAGGGACGACAGGTGCAACCGGGCAGATCGACAGGCATCTGTCAGATGGACAGGTTGTAGATGCGGCGAACGTTGTCGCCCAGGAACTGTGCCCTGGTGCGGTCACTGAGCGGTTGCACCAACGTGGTCAACGCGTCGACCCACGTACCCGGGTGATCGGGATGCGGGTAGTCGGTGGCCCACATGAAGCATTGCGAGCCCACGTGATCCATGGTGAGTGGGGCGGCAGTCTCGTCGGGATCGCCGCTGATGAAGCATTGCCGGGCGAACAACTCGCTGGGACGAGTGGTGATCGGTAGCCCGCGGCCGCTGATGGTCTGGAAGACGGCATCGGCCCGGTCCAGGAACGAACCGATCCATCCCATGCCGCTTTCGAGTACGCCCAACTTCAGGTCGGGGAATCGCTCGAGGGTGCCGTGGGTGATGAACGACAGCAGGGCCTGCTGGCTGCCCTGTCGCAGCATGACGTTGTAGTGGAACTCGGCGGCCCGACCGAAGCCGTCGAAGCGAATGGGTGTGCACCACGTGGGCTCGTACGTGGGATGGATCGCGACCGGCACGCCCAATTCGCTGGCCGTCTGCCACAGCACATCGTGGTCGGGGTGGCCGTGCGCCTTGCGGGTATGGGTGAACGGGGCGACCCATGCTCCGACACAACCGTCGGCCACGGCGCGACGCAGCTCGCCGGCCGAGCCCCGGGGGTCGAGCAGGCTGAGGTGCGCGACGGCGTTGAGCCGCCCACCCGAGTCGCGGCTGAAGTCGGCGATCCACCGGTTGTACGCGCGGCAATAGGCCAGCGTCAGTTCGGGGTCGGTCAGCTCGCACTCCCACAGCAGTTCCACGGTGCCGTACAGCACCACGCCGTCCAGGTGCTCCTTGTCCAGCAGTGCCAGTCGCTGGCTGGGGTCGCCGGCACCGTACGGAATCGAGTCCATGTATCGGCGCTCGCGGCTGGGCCTGGGGTCGTCCTCGCCCATCGCGCCCATCAGCGAGATGACGCCTTTCACCGTTCGTTCGCTGGGTCGCCCGTCGATCTGCAGATATTCCAGGCCGTTGTCATCGGGCAGGATCGCCATCGAACGATCGCGGTACTTCGGGTCCAGGTAGCGCTGCCACAACCAGTCGGGCTCCAGCAGGTGGCCGTCGGCATCGATCGTGCCGTCATACGGAAATGGCTTGATCTCGTACACGTCGCGCACTCCTGGTTCGGGTGGGCTTTGCTCTCAGAGGCTCGGCTCTCAGAGGCTGGGCGTCGGCACCGGCATGCCCGGCTTCCACTTCGTCGATTGCATGCCGATGATGTTGTAGGGATCGGTGTCGATCTCGTCCAGTTCCAGTTCACCTTCCAGCACCTTGCGCTTCCACTCGTCGTGGTCGGGCTCCATCGCATGGAACTCGGGCATCACCTCGGTGGCGAACAGCTCGAGCGCCTCGCAGATGTCTTCGTGGCTGTTGCGGCCCGCCTGGTTCAACAAGATCACCTGGTCAACGTTCGACTCGGCGAAGCGGTGCAGCTTCTCGCGGATGGTTGCCGGCGAACCGATCAGGCCACCGCCTTGCGCCTTCTGTCCCGATGCACTGCTCTTCCAGATCTGGTACTCGTCCCACAGGCTGACCGTGCCGGGTACCACCGGGCCGTGCTCGTTGTAGAAGCGCAGCGCGAACTGGAAGAACGTAGATCCATCGGCCCGGCGCTGTGCCTCCTGGTCGGTCGGGGCGCACATGAACTGGCTGACGACGGCGATGTTGGGATTGGTGGCGTACGGGCCCAAGAGATCGAGGCGCTTGGTGAACGAGTTGTAGTACGCATGCACCCAAGCAGTAGCGGCCTCGGCACTGAGGAACTGGAAACCTAGTGCGCCGATGCCGCGGCGGCCGGCCATCTCGATGGTCTCGAGTTGGCTGCAGGCCACCCACAACGGAGGGTGGGGATACTGGCGCGGCTTGGGGATGACGTTGCGGAGCGGGAAGTCGAAGAACTCGCCGTGGTACTCCCAACCTTCCTCCCAGAACATGGGCATCAGGCACCGCATCGCGTCCTCCCACACGGCGCGCTTGTCGCGGAACCGGCGATCGAACGGATGCAGTTCGGTCACACTGCTGCCTTCGCCCACGCCGAACTCGACACGGCCGTGACTCAGCAGATCCAACGTGCTGACCCGTTCGGCCACGCGTGCCGGGTGGTTGGTGGGCAGCTGCACGATGCCGTGCCCCAACCTGATCCGCGTGGTGCGTTGACTGGCTGCGGCCAGGAACACTTCGGGCGCCGACGAGTGGCTGTACTCCTCGAGGAAGTGGTGCTCGACTTCCCAGGCGTAGTCGTATCCCAGCTTGTCGGCCAGTTCGACTTGATCGAGGGCATTGTTGAGCAAGTTGTATTCGTCGTCACGGCTCCACGGCTTGGGCAGCTGCAACTCGTAGAACACTCCGAACTTCACGATCCGAACCTCCCGGTCTGGCGTGTGGCAGCGAGCTCGTGCCCCCATGGTCGAAGTTACTGCGGCGTCTCTGCCCAGCTCGCCCTGGAGCGCCATGGTCCAATGGACCTCAGCTGCACCCGCCAGTACCACCAAGCCCGGACACCGGACTGGATGCCGGGCTGGATGCCAGACTGGATGGATGGTGTCCCCTCGGCCGACGCCGACAACGACTCGAGGCGAGCTTCGGGTCTATCTGGGCGCGGCACCTGGCGTGGGCAAGACGTTTGCGATGCTGGACGAGGCCCGCCGCCGCAGCGAGCGCGGCGCCGACGTGATGGTGGGATGCGTCGACACTCGCGGCCGGCCGAACACGCAACGGCAACTCGACCAGTTCGCTGCCGGACGTACCCTGCCCGAGCACTTGGATGTCGGCAGCCTGGTGGCCGCACGACCTCGGGTTGTACTGGTCGACGATCTGGCGCATCGAAACCCACCCGGCTCGCTGCGCGAACAACGCTGGCAAGACGTCGATTCGCTGCTGGACGCCGGCATCGATGTCATCACCACACTCGATGTTCAACACATCGAATCCCTGACTGATCCGGTACGACGGATCCTCGGGCGTCTACCGACCGATCAGGTGCCCGACGAGTTCCTACGCCGTGCCGAACAAATTGAGCTGGTCGACGTGACACCCGAGGCCATCCGTCGGCGCATCGCCCACGGCAACGTCTTCGACGGCGACGAGCTCGACACGGTCACGGCCGAGCTGTACGAGTCGAACGCCTTCGCCGAACTGCGCGCGTTGTCACTGTTCTGGCTGGCCGACCGACTGACGGCCGGCGCCGACGATCCTCGTGAGGCGCGCGAGCGCGTGGTGGTGGCCGTGACGGGTAGTCCGGGCAGCGACGCTGTGATCCGTCGTGCCGCGCGCCTGGCGCAACGCTCGCGAGCCCAACTGATCGGTGTGCACGTTCGCCGACCAGGCGATCGCGCGACATCCCGGGCCGTCGACGCGCATCGTGGGCTCGTGGTGCACGTTGGCGGTAGCTATCACGAGGTCGAGGGCACACATGTGGGCACCGCCCTGATCGAGTTCGCCGAAACCGAACGAGCAACGCAGCTGGTGTTGGGAACGTCGGGGCGTCGACGAATCGACGAGCTGCTGGGCGGCTCGATCATCAATGACATCATTCGACAAGCCGGACGCATCGACGTGCACGTCATCTCGTATCCCACCGCCGAACGTCATCGTGCCGGCTGGCGATGGTCGTCGAATCCGGCCATCTCGCGTCGCCGGCAAGTGACGGCATGGGCCGTCGGCACGCTGTTGATGGCGCTGCTGACCATCAGTCTCATCGTGGTACGCGACTCGGTCGCGGTTGCAACCGCACTGGCCATGTACCTACTGGTGGTGGTGTCGGTCGCGGCGATGGGTGGCCGGGGGCCGGGGCTGACCGCGGCCATCATCGCTCCGCTGCTGGCCAACTGGTTCCTGGTACCCCCGCTGCACACGTTGCGCGTCAACGACGCCGACAACGCACTCTCACTGGTCGTGTTCGTGTCGGTGGCCGTGATCGTGTCGGGCTTCGTCAGCGTCTCGGCACGGTTGGCCGCTGCCGCTAGCCGGTCTCGGCAGGAAGCTGAAGCGTTGGCTGCCCTCGCCGGCACCGGGGGCACCGACCCGCTGCAGTCCATCACCGACCAGCTGCAGCACAGCTTCCGCCTGGACGGCGTGTCGGTGTTGCGCGTGGTGGATCACTCGGGCGCGTATGCAATGGAGGCGTCGTCGGGGCCACTGCCGCCGACATCGCTCGACAACGCAGACTTCCACGAATCCATCGGTGCTGGTGTTGTCCTGGCGGCTCGGGGTCGCACCCTGACCACCGACGACCATCGGGTGCTGCGGTCGTTCATCCAACAGTTGACGCGGGCGCTCGAACAGCACCGGCTTGCCGAAGTGGCCGCTCAGGCCGATGCCCTGGAACAGGCCGACGCACTGCGCACTTCCATACTGCGGGCGGTCTCGCACGACCTGCGTACGCCGCTGGCCGGCATCAAGGCATCGGTGTCCAGCTTGCGACAGCATGACGTCGATTGGCCTGAGTCAGTGCGCGACGACTTCCTCGAGACCATCGAGGAAGAAACCGACCGCCTGACGGCCATCGTCACCAACCTGCTCGACCTCAGCCGCCTGCAGGCGGGCGCACTTCGCCCGGCACTTCGTCGGGTGGCGCTCGAGGAGGTGTTGCCGGCGGCATTGCACAGCCTTGGTCGTCGAGCCGACGCTGTCGAACTGGACCTTCCGGCCGATGTTCCCGACGTATGGGCAGATCCGGCGCTGCTCGAACGCATCGTCGCCAACCTGGTGTCGAACGCGATCACCTGGTCGCCGGCAGACCGGGCTGTGCGCGTGCGTGCGGCACAGCGCGGCGACGAGGTGCTGCTGCAGGTCATCGACCACGGTCCGGGCATCCACCCCAGGCACCGCGCCACGGTCGTGCAACCCTTCCACCGGTTGGGCGATGCGACGACGCATCACGGCCTCGGGTTGGGATTGGCGATCGTCGGCGGCATGGCTTCGGCGATGGACGGGCAACTCGATCTACGCGACACACCCGGGGGTGGGTTGACGGCGGTGGTCTCGCTGCCGCTGATGGCCGACTCGCCCGTTGCAGCATCGCATCGCCCGCAGTTGGGCTCGTCGGGGGGTGACCTCTGAGCCGCATCCTGTGCGTCGACGACGACCCGCACGTGTTGCGCGCATTGGCGACCAACCTGCGGGCACGTCACTACGAGGTCGATCTGGCCGACACGGGCGAGCGCGCGCTGCAACTCGCTGCTGCGCATCGCCCCGACGCGGTCATCCTCGATCTCGGTCTTCCAGGCATCTCGGGCATCGAGGTCATCATCGGCCTGCGCGGGTGGACCACGGTGCCGATCGTGGTGCTGTCGGCCCGCGACGCCCAGTCCGACAAGATCGCCGCACTCGACGCGGGTGCAGACGACTACGTGTCGAAGCCGTTCGGCATGGGCGAGTTGTTGGCGCGCCTGCGGGCCGCGTTGCGGCGAACCGTTCCCCACGACGAGGTCGCCGTGGTCGAGGTGCCGGGCCTGACCATCGACCTGGCATCGCGGCGCGTCGTCACGGCCGACGGCGAGGTCAAGCTGACCCCAACCGAGTGGCACGTGGTCGAGGTGCTGGTGCGCAACGCGGGCCGATTGGTCACCGGAACACAACTGCTCCAGCAGGTGTGGGGCCCGCAGTACCGCGACGAGACCAACTACTTACGCGTGCACATGGCGCACATTCGGCGCAAGCTCGAGCCGGTACCCAGCCGACCGCGGTTCTTCCACACAGAGTCGGGCATGGGCTATCGCTTCGATCCTCCGCCGCCCGAATCCATTCGCGGATCCACTGCCGAGATCGCTCCCGGACCTGCCCAGGACGCCCGCTAAGAAATCGTTAATGTCCGCTTGGGGCTGCGTTCGGCCGGGCAGTCTGCTGGATGCCGAATTGACGGCATCTATGGCACCTCTCAAGCAGATCCTCATCGGGCGGCCGATCTCCAGCGCCGACGAGCACCACCAGCGGCTCAGCAAGAAGATCGCCCTGCCGGTGTTCGCGTCGGACGCAATCTCTTCGACCGCTTATGCCACCGACGAGATCTTGGTGGTGCTGTTGCTGCAGGCGGGCATCGGCGTCTCGGCCTTCCGCCCGCTGGTGCCGATCGCCATCGTCGTCTGTGTGCTGTTGGTGATCGTCGTGATCTCGTATCGGCAGACGATCATGGCATACCCGTCGGGTGGCGGCGCCTACATCGTCAGCCGCGAGAACCTGGGCACCCTTCCCGCGCTGGTGGCCGGGTCGTCGCTGCTGGTCGACTACATCTTGACGGTGTCGGTCAGCGTGGCCGGCGGCGTGCTGGCCATCCGTACGGCGACCGGGTTCGACACGAAGTGGACCGTGCCGGTGTGCCTGCTGTGCGTGTTCATCATGACGGTCATGAACCTGCGCGGAGTGAAGGAGTCGGGCTCGGCCTTCGCCGGGCCCACGTACTTCTACATCGTCATGCTGATCACGCTGATCTCCGTTGGCCTGTACCGGATCTATGTGCAACACGTGGGCCCGATCCCCGAAGCGATGCTCAGTGACGAGGCCCGTGAGGTCAGGGAAGGCGCAAAGTCGCTGGGGTTGCTCATGCTGTTGCGAGCGTTCTCATCGGGCGCGGTCGCCTTGTCGGGCGTCGAAGCCGTCTCGAACGGTGTGCCTGCATTCGAGAAGCCCGAGAGCAAGAACGCGTCGACCACGCTGATGTGGATGGGCGGCATCCTCGGCACGTGCTTCTTGGGGGTCTCGGTGTTGGCGTCTCATCTGCGGCCGTTCCGCGGCGAGAGCGACGGCAACGGCCTGGGCCTGATGGCCGAGTATCTCTACGATGGTAAGGGTGTCATGTTCTGGCTGACGATGATCGCCACATTCATGATCTTGATCCTGGCCGCCAACACCGCGTACGCCGACTTTCCCCGCCTGTCGTCGATCATCGCTCGCGACGGTTTCTTGCCGCGCCAGTTCTTCAACAAGGGCGCGCGGCTGGTGTTCTCGAACGGCGTGCTGTTCCTGGCGCTCGTATCCAGTGCGCTCATCGTCGCCTTCAAGGGCGACATCTCGAAGCTCATCCCGCTGTATGCGTTTGGTGTGTTCACCGGCTTCACGCTCAGTCAGACCGGCATGGTCAGGCACCACCGCAAGCATCGCGAACCGGGCTGGAAGCTGGGCATGGTCATCAACGCGATCGGCGCGACGACGACCGGTTTGATCGCTGTGATCGTCGTCGTCTCGAAGTTCACCGAGGGTGCGTGGATCCCGGCCGTCCTGATCCCCATCATGGTGCTGGCGTTCCGGGCGATCGGCAGGCACTACACACGAGGTCGCAAGGCAGTGGCGGTGCAGCCCGGCTACTGGCCCCGACGCGAGACGCACACCATGGTGGTGCTGGTCGGCGGCGTGAACAAGGGCGTGTTGCACGCGGTCCAATACGCGAAGTCGTTGAATCCCGATCGTCTGCTGGCCGTGACCGTTGCCAGTGACGACGAAGAACGACAGCGCGTCGAGCAGCTGTGGAACGACTACGGGGTGCCCATCGAATTGCACACGGTGTACTCGCCGTACCGCGAACTCAGCGCGCCGATCATGCAGTTCATCGACGAGATCGACGAGCGGCACGGCGACGACATCATCACCGTGGTCATCCCCGAGTTCGTCACCTCGTGGTCCACCCAGTGGTTGCACAACGGCAGTGCGTTCGCGCTGAAGGCCAAGCTGCTGTACCGGCCGCACACGGCGGTGGTCTCGGTGCCAGTGCACATGCACGACGGAATCATCGAGGAAGACGTGGTCGAGTCCAGCTCGACCGTGTCCAGTTCGAATGTGACCGGTGCCAACGTGACCAGTTCGAACCTGAAGGGTGGCAATTGATGCATGTGATCGTGGTGGGTTGCGGCCGCGTTGGGTCGACGATCGCGCGCGAGCTGGCGGCCGAGGACCACGACGTCGTGGTGGTCGATCGCCGTTCCGAAGCGTTTCGTCGGTTGGGCAGCGACTTCGCTGGGCGCACCCTGACGGGCATCGGTTTCGATCGTGATCTGCTGCAGAGCGCCGGCATCACCGAGCACAGCGCAGTGCTGGCAGTGACCAGCGGCGACAACTCGAACATCCTCATCGCACGTGTGGCCCGCGAGACCTTTGGCGTGCAACGTGTGGTGGCCCGCATCTACGACCCCAAGCGAGCGGTGATCTACGAACGGTTGGGAATCGCCACGGTGGCGACGGTGGCCTGGACGGCAGCGCGAGCGATTCGTCTGGTCGTGCCCGATCCGACGGCCACCGACTGGATCGATCCCACCTCACGATTCGCATTGGTGGAACGGCGCGTCCCCGGGGCCGCTGCCGGCACCACCGTCGCCGAACTGGCCGAGCGCGGCTTGAGTGTCACGCTGGTGTCGCGCAACGGTCAGGCGCGTCTGGCCGCACCGGCCACCATCATCCAACAGGACGACGTGCTGCACATCATGGTTGCCACCCAGCATCTCGATTCGATCGACCACTTGTTGCTGCACGAAGGGAGCCACCGATGAAGGTCGTCATTGCCGGCGCCGGCAGCGTCGGACGGTACATGGCCCAACAGCTGCACGACTCTGGCCACGACGTCATACTCATCGACAACACGCCGGCGGTGGTCGACCGCTGCCGGTTGGCCGACGGCACCGACGGTGTCGTGTGCAGGCTGGGCGACGCCTGCGAGCTGGATGTGTTGACGTCGGTCGGCGTGGCCGATGCCGACGTGGTCGCCGCAGTGACCGGCGACGACGAGGACAACCTCGTCATCGCGCTGTTGGCCAAGCAAGAGTTCGGCGTGCCGCGCGTCGTCGCTCGCGTCAACAACCCCAACAACGAATGGATGTTCAACGACATGTGGGGTGTCGACGTGTCGGTATCCACCCCGCATCTGTTGACCGCTCTGGTCGAAGAGGCGGTCAGCGTGGGATCGTTCGTTCGGCTGCTCTCACTCGAAGGCGGCAAGGCTCGTCTGGCCGAGGTCACGCTGGCCGCCGGTTCACCGGCCATCGGCATCGAGATCGCCAACATGGGCTTGCCACGTGAATCCACGGTGGTCGCGTTGCTGCGCGACGCGCACGTGGTGGTGCCCAGAGGCGACACGGTGTTGCGACAAGGCGACGAGGTGCTGGTGCTCGTGACCGGTGACGCCGAGGACGATGTGCGCCGATTGCTGGTCGGCTGAGATGAGCTTCTTCCGACGCACGAAGTCCGATGGTGCCCCGGCCGTCGAACCGGGCGTCGTCTCGATCAGCGAGGCATGCCCTCGGCGATCGGTGCGGGTGCGCGGCCAGATCACGCGCATGAAGGCTCGGCCCACCACCGGGCTGCCCTCGCTGGCGGTGTCCATCGCCGACGACACGGGTTCAGTCACAGCGGTGTGGACCGGTCGCCGATCGATCGGAGGCATCGCCCTAGGCCGAACGATCGTGATCGAGGGCGTTGCCGTGCAACACGGCGACCACCTCGAGTTCAACAATCCGATGTACGAACTGCGCTGAGTCGGTTCCCGTCCGGGACACGGTGGTCAGCAACGAGTTTGCGGACCGGAACAACGCTGAGCCGGCTCCCGTCCCGTCCCGTCCGGTCCGGTCCGGTCCAGTCCGATCCGGGACACGGTCCACCCCCCACACAAACGCTCCGCGGTCTTGTTCGCTCACCCAAGAGCGTTCGTGGATGTTTGCGTGAGCGCACAGACGCTCCGCGGCTTTGAGGGCTCACGCAGACATGCGAAGGGTCACCGGGCGTTGCAGGACGGGGGCAGTTCGATCTCGCCCGCGTGGGTCAGGGGAAGCGCTTCGACATCCAGTCGGCGACGATGGCGAGGGCCTTGGGGCGGTGGCCCTCCAGGTAGTGCGGCGCCCCCTTCAGTTCAACGTAGGTCGAGTCGGCAGCGCCGGCGTTGTCGACGATCTCCTTGGCTTGTCGAACACGGATCTCGGTGTCGGCAGTGGGGTGCAACAAGATCGTGGGCACGGTCACCTGCGGCATCGTGTCAGCCAACTTGGCGTGGCTGGATAGACCCGACCACGTGCTCAGCCATCCCCGAGCAGTCATCATGCGCGCCAGACCACCACGCCCGTAGTTCGCGTCGAACGGATCGGGGAACGCGAACAGCGATCCCATCGGGCGTTCGTCGGCATCGATCGACAGGTCGAGGTACGCCGGATCGGCCAGCGTGCGATAGATCGTCAGGTACCTGGTGAAGACCGCGCGTCGCCGGTGCTCTCGCCAGGCAGCGGTGTCGACCGTCTTGTCGATGCCACGCAGCCGACTGCCGGCATCGGCGGCTTCGGCGATGCTGGCCTTGGCAATGGCGTCGATGCGCGCCACCCGTTCCACCTGCGCGGCGCGATATCGCTGCAGCCACGACGGATCGTACGAACACGTCTGGGGCCATGGTCGCCAACCGTTGTCGGGGTTGTACATGTCCAACTCGGGCACCGTGCTGAACGGATCGCTCTCGTCGGCCACGCTCGGATCGATCACCTGCAACATGAACACGCCCTCGCCCGGATGCGCGGCCATGCCGATCCAGCCGTCACCGATGCCCAATTCGGCTGTGGCCATCGCCATCAAAC